>DRAO01000327.1 GCA_011041825.1 Chloroflexota bacterium | reverse complement strand
TACGGGCTATAGTTGGAAGGTGCGGGAATACTATCCTGCCTGGCTAATCTCTCACGACCATCCCTTGGTGTTGGCTGGAGTCAGAGCTGTGGAGAAGACCTTAGGGGTCCGGCCTGCCCTCACCCATTGGAAGTTCTCCACCGATGGGGTGTACACAATGGGGGTGGCAGGCATACCCACCATAGGCTTTGGCCCAGGCGAGGAAAAATGCGCTCACACCCCCGATGAGAGGGTGCGTATAAGCGATGTCATTGCGGCTGCTAACGTCTATGCTAACTTGGTGCTGGAAGTTATGAGGTTAAAATAGGGCCACCCCTCTCGTTGGTAGCAATTCATTTAACCGTGGTTGGCAATATTGGCCCACGACGGGGTAAAAAAGGAGAAAAGGGAGCGTTCCTGTGTAAGCTTGCAAGCAAAGAGAGAGCCAAAAATCATTTTGGAGGAGGAGTATGGAAGTATACGGCATCACCCCCCACGGAGGCGTGCTCATCAATCGCTGCCTCAAGGGCGTTCTGCGGGAAGCGGCTTTGGAGAGAGCCCAGGGCTTGAAGAAAATCGTGCTCAATAAAGTATCCATCTCTGACCTGGAGCTCATCGCCATAGGTGCTTTCAGCCCCCTTACCGGTTTTATGGGCAAGGCCGATTACGAAAGCGTGCTGAAGGATATGCGCCTTCAGAATGGGGTGGTCTGGAGCCTTCCCATAACCTTGCCCGTGGATAAGGAAACTGCCGATTCCCTGAAGATTGGCGAGGAAGTGGCGCTGACCGAACCGGGGGGACGCATCCTGGGGATTCTGGAGCTGGCCGAAAAATACACCTACGACAAGGAGTGGGAGGCCAGGCTCGTCTTCAAGACCACCGACACCAAGCATCCCGGCGTGGCCCGCCTCTTCCGCCAGGGCGATGTGTACCTGGCGGGCGACGTGTGGCTTCTCAACCGGCCCTCGGACATCCAGTTCCCCGAATTGCGCCACGACCCCATCGAGACCCGGCGGATGTTCGCCCGGCGGGGCTGGAGGCGCATCGTGGGCTTCCAGACCCGCAACCCCATCCACCGGGCCCACGAATACATCCAGAAGGCGGCGCTGGAAATCGCCGATGGCCTTTTCATCCATCCGCTGGTGGGCGAAACCCGCCCCGAAGACATCCCCGCCAGGGTCCGCATCGAGAGCTACCGGGCGGTGCTGCGGGATTATTACCCGCCGGATCGGGTCATCCTGGCCGTGTTCCCGGCGGCAATGCGCTATGCGGGTCCACGGGAAGCCATCTTCCACGCCATCTGCCGCAAGAACTACGGCTGCACCCACTTTATTGTGGGGCGTGACCACGCTGGCGTGGGCAACTACTACGGCCCCTATGACGCCCAGCGCATTTTCGATGAATTCGAGCCCGAGGAAATCGGCATCACGCCGCTCTTCTTCGAGAACGCCTTCTACTGCCGCAAGTGCGGGGCCGTGGTCACCCGCAAGACCTGCCCCCACGACGAACGATACCACATCAAGCTCAGCGGCACCCAGGTCAGGGAGATGCTCAAGCGTGGCGAAGCGCCGCCCCCTGAGTTCACCCGCCCGGAGGTGGCACGGATTTTGATTGAGGGGTATAAGAAGGAGGTGAGTAGAAAGCACTCTCTGTGACGTTTTCGCAAAACCTTTAGAGAAACCCGAATATGGTGAAACTCTTAAAATAATTGCAGTAATCGCAAAGACGGATGCAAGATTCTATACAAGCCTGTCCTTAAGCCTGGAGGAGGACCATGGAGGAGCTTGAGAAGAAATCCTGGGTTGAAGAAGAGATTGACATTAGGGAATATGCCCGGGTATTACAACGTTGGCTTTGGCTCATCGCTTTATGCTCGATAATCGCAGCCGTGTCTGCTTACATAATCAGCGCCTGTTTCATACAACCTGTTTACAAGGCAGAGGCGGTCCTTATGGTCGAACCCAGTGCAGGGGTTTCCAGTTCCATCCGGTATCAGGATGTTCTGGCGGGAGAGCGTATCGCTAGGACATATGCTGAGATTTTGGAATCACGGCCTTTGCTGGAGAAAACGCTGATTAAATTAGGGTATCCACCTGACCTGTCTGATAAGGAACTGCCCTTCAATGTCTCAGTTCAGGCTGTAAGAGAGACTCAGCTTATCAGGATCAGCGTTGAGAGCAAGGACCCTCAACTTGCGGCTAAGGCTGCTAATACCCTGGCTGAAACCTTCATAGAAGAGAGGGCTCAAGGCCAGGCCAGGCGTTTCGGCTCTCTCAAGACGAGCATAGAGACCCAGCTTGCCAATATAGATGAAGAAATAGCCAAATTGGATAAGCAAAGGGGCAAAGCCCAAACTCAGGAAGATGTGAAGGTCATAGAGCAGCAATTGGTTAATCTGCGCGATATGCGCACCCGCTTGCTGACCAGCCTGTATGATATCCAACTTGCCGAGGCCCAGCATACTGAACTCATTACCCAACTGGAGAAAGCCGATGTGCCTGATAAGCCAGTGCGGCCCAGAAAGCTGATGAATGCCCTCATAGCGGGCGTTCTCGGCGGTATGCTGGCTGTAATGGGGGCTTTTGCCACCGAATATCTGGATACAACCATTAAAAGTCCTGAACAGATTGAACAGATTGCAGGATT
>DRAO01000036.1 GCA_011041825.1 Chloroflexota bacterium | reverse complement strand
GTCCATAAAGGGGTGAGGGTTTTAATTTTGACTATGAGATGATTCCCCATACCTGACCTCCCGCTTTAAAGTCTCACTTTGGGCCTTTCTAGCATTTTACCCTATTCTCGTCGGACGGGCAACCTCCCGCCCACCTATCATCCCCGCAAACCCGCTACAATAGCACCACCTCCTCCTTAGCCCGTCGCCAATCCTTGGGGCGCTTTCCTCTCGGATGCAGGCAATCTAGGAAGAAGGCATTCTGGTTGAAGGCAATGCACCAGCTACCGGGGCTCTCTGCGCCGCCCATCCTCCTCACCTTCAACTCATAAACCTCGAAGAGCGGCGGCAGAGCCCGGCCCAGGCGCAGTGCCTTGGGATGCCGGTCGGTGAACCAGGCCGCCAGCTTTTTGCGCCTCAAGCGCTTTGACAGCAACCGAACCCGCACCGGTGGGTCAGTGCACAGCTCCAGGCCTTGAATCACCGTAACCTGCTCCTTGCGGCCCCATACTTCGTCTTCTCCCAACTCGAACCACACCCGACGCCCTTTATCCAGCATCCCCTTGAGTCGGAAGAACCCGTACACCCCCAGCAGGTCACGGGGTTCTCGCCCGATGGGTTTCGCAAAGCGGAGCTCACGCTCAGCCTCTTTCCGCCAGGCCGGATTTTCCCCGGCAAGCCGTTCCAGCTCGGCCAAGAACTCTTCTTGGGTCATCTCCTCAAAGTCGCACTGCCGCAGGACGAACATAAGGTCATAGCGGCGGACGGGGAACCCCGGGTCAACGCCCCGTTCATCGAGGATGGCGACCTGCAGCCCGCTCCCCCGGAAGGTGAGCAAGGGCCAGATGATTTCTTCCTCGTGATACCGCCGCCACCGGGCATAAGCCTGTTTCGGAGAGCACCCGCACAGTTGCTTGACGCATTCCTCCATCCCCGGCACGATGCGCCCCCGGTCGTCCCTTTGAAAGAGGTTGCGGATAAAGTTTACAGCTTCGGTGTACTCGGCAGGAGCGTGGAGGTGGATGTAGTTTTGGAAATTTTCGGGGGCACGGTAGGCATCCTCCACCCAGGAGTACAAGGTTTGTCTGGGGATTAAGTCCTGAGTCCGAAGTCTTAAGTCTTGAGTCCGAAGTCCGAAGTCCTGAGTCCAAAGTCTTAAGTCCTGAGTCCGAAGTCCTAAGTCCTGAGTCCGAAGTCCTAAGTCCTGAGTCCTGAGTTCTTGACTTTGGACTGCGGACTGTGGACTGCCGACTGTGGGCTCCGGACTCTGGACTGCGGACTGTTTCAACGAATGATACACGTATTCCGGAACCAGAGCAACGGCCCAGTTGGGGATGTCAGTTTTCCTGGCGTGGCGGGCAAGCCGTCCGAAACGCTGGATGAACTGCCCGGCGGTGCGGGCTTCGAAGATGAGCACATCTTTCTCGGCCTCGTCCTTGAAGTCAATCCCCACTTCAATAGTGGAAGTGCCGACGGTGATAGGGCGGCGAAGGGCCTCCCGCCGCTGCTTTTCGGAGCTGAAGCCGTGCACTTCGCCGATGGCTTTATCAGGGTAGCGTTCCCGCCAGGCTTCGGCCAGGCGGATGGCCCCAGCCACTGAGTCGAGGATGGTGACCAGGCGAGCTTCGGGATAGCGGGCCAAGAACTCGTCCAGCAAACCGGCTTGCTCCAACAGCGTCTCCACCCCCTGCCAGCGCTCCAGGTCGGTGGGGATTACCGTTAGATGCACCGGATGGGCGATAATACGTCCAGTTTCCAGGGGAACCGGCTCGGCCTGGATGATTTCCACCTTCAAGCCCAGTTTGTCCTGCAACAGGGGCACGATTTCCAGCTCCGGCGTGGCCGAGGCGAAGATGAAGACACGCCCCGCATCGGGAGAGATGGCCTTCAAGGCCCCGATGAGGAAGGCCACATCGCCCATCTGCTTGACGTTGTAGAGGTGGAATTCGTCGAAAACCCACAGGCGGTAGATGCTCCCCAGGAGCTTGAAAAGCCGCTCCCGTTGGCCGGGGCGGTCTTCTCTCTTGGGATAGCGGCCAAAGGCGATGTAGTAAAGGATGTCGGGGTTGGTTAGCACCACCCGCCGCCAGTTGAGTAGAATTTCCAGGGTTTCGGCGTGGGCAGGTTCCTCCAAATCCAGCCCCCATTCGTCCAGGGTGCGGCTATCCACCCGCAGCACCCAATCTCGCCAGCCTTGCACTTGCTCGTATTCCTTCGCCAGCGCCCGCTCCTGGTCCCGTATCAGTTCGTTGGTGGGATAAACTCCCAGGGCCGGGATGCCGTTCTTGATGCTGTAAGCGTAGGAAGCCAAGGTCTTGCCGCTCCCGGTAGGGGTGACCAGGAAGAGACACAAAGCCTCGTGCTTCTCGAAGGCCTCGGCCACACGCAAGTAGACTTCCCACTGATAGGCATAAGGTGTGTAGCTAGGCAGCCAGTCGGCCTCCACCTGCTCATAGGCCAGCGGCGCTATCTCCAGCTCCAGCGGCTCGCCTTCAACGGTCATCGCTTCCTCCTCCACATAAACCTCCCGCCCAAACCTCCCGCAGGTTTTAGAACCTGCGGGAGGTTTAGAGAGATTTAGGGATTATGAGCGGGCCAGGAAGCGCATCCCTTGCGGCAGGCGGATGCGCTCATCGTCAAATCGGACCT
>DRAO01000484.1 GCA_011041825.1 Chloroflexota bacterium | reverse complement strand
CCACTACCTGGCGGCGGAGATGTGGGAGGAAGCCGCCGAGCTTATCGAACAGGTGGGGCCGGGGTGCATCGCCCAGGGGCTGTGGAATACCCTGGAAGACTGGATTTGCGCCTTGCCCCCCGAAATCCGGATGTCCCATCCACGCCTCCTCTACCTTCAGGGGGTGTGCGTATGGCAGCGGGGCAATCCCTACGCCGCCCAACCCCTCTTGGAGCAGGCGCTGCAAGGGTTCGAGGATGCGGGCGACGAACCGGGCCAGGGCGAGGTCCTGGTGGACCTGGCAATTTGCGCCCTGCTCCAGGCCGATTGGGAGCGGGTTCAAACCTTGAGCTCTCAGGCCCTTGCTTGTCCCCTTTCCCCCCAAAGCCGGGTGCAGGTGCTGATGACACGGGCAGCCCAGGCCATCTTGCAGGAAAACTGGCCCCAGGCCGAGGCCGATTTCAACGAAGCCTTCTCCCTGGTGGAAGAAAGCGGCGACCCGGAGCTCCAGAGCGTTTTCGCCTTACATTGCTCCCCCGTCTTCGCCCTCCTGCCCAGGGGGCCGGAGCGCATAGGGCAGGTTTGCGCCCAGGTAGCCACCTTGCTGGGCGACACGCCCTCCCTCTCCAGGGTCATCGTGGAGGGGACTCTGGTCTTCCTGCATCTCTGGCGTGGGAAGCTGGACGAAGGCATCGAACTGGGCGAGCGGGCGTTGCGCTTCAGCCGGCGCCTGGGCGGCACGCCTTATCTGGATGTGGACGTGGCGGCGACGCTGGCGGTGGCCTACACCCTGCGGGGGGACGATGCCGCCGCCGACCGTTGCTTTGAGATTTTGTTCGCTCAGGCAGAGCAACTCGGCCTGGACGGAGCTTTTATGGCCGGATACCTGTACCTCTTGGGCCGGACCCGGTGGCTCCAGGGGCGCCTGGAAGAGGCGAGGGAAGTCTACGCCAGGATGCTATCCCTCCGGCGCCCGGACGAGCTGCCCCTGGCCCCGCTGCTGCGGGAGATGATGCGGGGTCTTTTGGAGATGGCCGCCGGGCGCTACGCTGTCGCCGAGGAAATCTTCCGCCGGGCTGTAGCTATGGAGCAGCACGTCCGCACCGCCGCTCTCTTCGGCAGCGCCCGCCTGCTGCTGGCTTACCTGCTCCTCAAGCGGAACCGCCTCCGCGAGGCCCTGGCGGAGTTCGAGCCCCTGCTGGCCGCCTGCGCGCGGGAGGGCATCCCGGTGCCTGGAACCGGCGAGGCGCTGACCCCACGGGAACTGGAGGTCCTCCGTCTCCTCGCCGCTGGGGCCAGCAACCGGGCCATCGCCGAGCGGCTTTTCATCAGCCAGAACACTGTCAAAACCCACGTGGCCCGCATCCTGCGCAAGCTGGACGCCTCCTCCCGCACCGAAGCCGTGGCCCGCGCCCGTGAGCTGGGGATATTGTAACATATGGTGCCACAACACGCTGTGGGGGCGGGAATGTCCTTGGGCACGGCACGCCGTGCCACTACTCAAAATCACCCTTCCTCATCCCAGAAATCACCCTTTTGGGTGACGACGGGCCATTCACCGGAGGTTACAATGTTTAAAGAGGTTAAATTTTTCTAAGGAGCTTGACTTGCTCGATGAGCTTCAAGACCGGCTGATACGATACTTATCACGGCATAACTGGGCCGTGCTCTGCTCCATCGGACCGGATGGTCCGTCAAGTTTTTTGGTGCATTACAGAAATTCAAACCTGGAATTAGAGTGCCTTCTACCCCGCTGGGCCGATGCATCCTACCACCTCTGGCAAGACCCTCGCATCCACCTAGTGGTACCGGACCCCTCTTCTGAGGGACGGCGCTGGCTGGAGTATACCGGGGTGGCCCATATAGTGGAGCAACCCGATTGGGGAAAGTGGTCTCAGGAGCTCGGAGACCTATCCGACCCCGCAGACCTATACCTCTTGGTTCGGGTCACGCCTATCCGCATAGATTTGATAGACGAAACCAAGGGGTGGGGAAGGCGTGAGACACTGGAGTTTTCCGCCTAAATCCTTATTCCTTACCTTACTGGAAGACGTTGCATATCCACCACCTAACCGATGGAGGTAATCCGATGAAAACGAAAGGTTTGTCGCTATCTTTGCTCCTGGTTTTATCTGCGGTAGGGATGCTGGCTTTGATGGCGCTCTTGATAGGGGGCGTCTTCACTGAGACCTATGCCGATCCGCTTTCTCAGATAACCCCTACTCTCACTCCTCCACCCGATACCCGTTTTGTGGCACCCTCCGGCAACGATACGGGGGATTGCAAGAGTTACACTGCCCCCTGCAAGACAATCCAGTACGCCGTTAACCAGGCCGATGCGGGAAACGAGATCTGGATTGCCACCTTCGATGTCCAAAGCACCGGCGGTCTTCCTCCTACGGTAGTTACCACCACCGCACGCTATACCGAGATCAACACCCTGGACGGCCATCCTCAGGTCATCTACCTCACCAAATCCGTAACCCTACGGGGCGGGTACACCTACTTGCACCTTGTGCCGGGCAGCGAGATGTGGATTCCCGGCCCCATCCCCGCCACCGTTGATGCCCAGGGGAATGGGCGCTGCCTTTACATCTCCGGGGATGTAACCCCGACGGTGGAACTCCTGGCCTTCGTGGAGGGCCAGGCTGATATGGGCGGCAACGTG
>DRAO01000416.1 GCA_011041825.1 Chloroflexota bacterium | reverse complement strand
GCTTCGGTGTGATCGCGCAGATAATCTTCGACGCTTTGGCGGGGGATGAACCATCTGCCGCCACGCCTGACGGCCAAAATGCGTCCCTCATCGATGAGGCGGTAGATGTGACTGACACTGTAGTTGAGTATTTGCGCAACCTGCCTTACCTCAAGCAGTTCCTTGCGCAGGCGCTCCCATTCCTCCAGGGTAATCTCTTCTATCTCAGCCATCCGGACCTCCTTTCCAGCCACCCTGCATAGGCCCTCCGGGAAGGACGATTGCCGCGGGCTTCATCCCTCTTGGGGGGACGTTCTGAAGTCCCAGGCCTGGCCCTGATGCCATACATGTCCTGAGCGATGGTGGCGTAAACTTCAGCGTCCCAAAGGTGGTTCTGGGCGTGAGACGAGCGCTTCACCCATTTCACGCGGCCCCTCTCCTGGATCCGCACCTCGCTAGTCATGTGCCTCAGGTACTCTTGAGACACTCCCTGATAGATATACCAGGCCCCGGGCAGCCCCGGAGCTATCCTTTGTCGCCGGACGATAAAATCCTTGTAATATGCTGTATTCACAATCCAGGGAGCTCCCCAGCCGAGCTGACTGCGTGACTCCTTCGAGGGGGGCTGGTAGGGTCGTCCTCTCATATCGTGGGATGCACCCTTAACCGCCCTGGTCACCCCGGGATGAGCATTGCAGAAGCGGTATACCTCGTCGGCCCTATGGCCGGAGTCTATACAGGCCAACTCCACCGTCATCATCTCGCCGTCCTCGGTCAGGTATCGCCGCTCGAACAGCACCGCTTCGAGTCCCTCCCAGGTGTCGATGAATCCCTCCCAGACGAGCCACGACGTCAGATCGGGGGCCCACGCCCTCAGTACGAAGTAAAAACCCTGCTCCTGAACGTCCACTCCCGCCGTCAGCAAAACCGCTTCTTTTGGGACGGTTCCCCGTTCGTAAGGAAGCATCCGCTCCTCGAGTTCAGCGATGGCTTCGTGCTGCTGGAGATTTGAATAATCCTCGCGCCAGGGCTCTGCGAGCCAGCTATTGACGAAATTTTGAAGCTGTTCGGGATAGTTCTTTGCCTTGAGAAACTTGGTAGCTATCTCCCCAAAAGAAACCCAGGGAGAGTAAAAAGTCGGCAAATGAAAGGCAATATGCCGTCTGATGCCGTGCCTTTTCCTGTCGGGGAGCCATCTGCCAGAAAGAAGCATTGCCGGTTTATGGAGGTCCCTTATCGGTTGCTTGCAGCGCTCGCACTCGTACCAGGTGGTCCCCTCCGCCTCGGCAGGATCATCGAGCTCCTGAGGCCACTTCAACTGCTCGAAGCGCAGCACCTGCATGTGTCCGCAATAAGGACACGCCACATGAAACCTGCAAACTTCATCTGCAGCCTGAAAGGATCGCCAAATGTTGCCTGTCTCCACCGTTGGGGTAGATACCTCCATGATCTTTCGGTCCCAATAGGTCTTCGCCCTCTCAATGGCGAGCTCGATAGGACTGGCTTCTTCTCTAATGCTCAGAGGATATTTATCCGTTTCATCCAGGAAGATATACCGACACGGACGGGACGCAAGGCTTGCTGGAGAGTTCGCCCCTGCCAATGTCAGCACCATTCCGTAAAAACGCATCTCTAACAATTTAAACTCGTCATGCACTGGGCTTTTTCTCTCTCTGAGTACGTCGATAGCTTCAATCATCGGTTGAATTCTATTGCGAGAGCTGAACTCTGCAAGCTCCACTGTAGGGAAGACATAAAGCGTAGGCCCGGGATCGCGGTGGATAAGATAGCCGAGACAATTGAGCAGTGCTTCCGTTTTGCCCACTTGAGTTGCAGCACAAATAGTAATCCGCTCAACCCGAGTTTCGTTAAAAGAATCCATAATAGCTCTAAGGTACGGCGTGCGACGCGTCTTCCAGGGGCCGGGTTCAGAAGAGGTTTCTGGCAGAAGTACACGATAGCGATCAGCCCATTCGCTGACAGTAAGTTGCTTTGGAGGATCGAAAGCAGATATCTCTTCAGCAAAAAAGATCTTCTTTGCATTAGCTGCCATTTTTTCTTTTACTTGGCGTGTAGGGTCCCTTGCGGGTATAGCGCTTCAAAACTGCGTAAACCTCCTCTCTAATGATCTCCGCCATTTCCTCTTTCTCCAAACCCTCGAGCCGAGGCGGCAACTTGCGAACCAACTGCATCAGCCCTGCCTTGACTTCAGCGGCCCTCATCGCCCAGAGCTTGGCGATTTCGGCCCGAGGAATGAGCTCTCCACGCTCTCGCTCAAGCTTGATCTGCTCAAGTTGCGCCTTCGCTGCCTTTAGTTCCGTCTCCCATCGCTCCTTCTCCTCCTTGGTACCTGTCTTTCGGACCCGTTCGAGGCTTGCGAAGAGCCTCCAGCGCCCCCGGCCCTCGCGCACCAGGTCCATCCGCCGGACGGTGGCCTCACTTTTGCCAAGGGCGCGGGCCATCTGCATAGTGTTGAGAACTATCTCAATCTCGCCTTTTTCCCGAGAAAGATCGATGATCTTCATATATCTCCTCAAAACTGGCGGCAATCACGAAATTTTTCCTCAAACTCGGGCGAGGAGCGCAGGGCGCCGACCCTTGCGGAAACGGGCTCAGAAAGGACCCGGCCTTGCCGTTATAAAAAAGGGCGCTGAAACAGATGGGCTGCTCG
>DRAO01000321.1 GCA_011041825.1 Chloroflexota bacterium | reverse complement strand
GCCGTTGCCCACAAAAACCTCTCTTTTTGGGACAAAATCCCACTTTTTATGTGACCCCGATTAAGTGTGGAGCTACCGCAAAGGACTGTAAATGCAGAGCTGCTAACCTAGGGGAACCTGGAGGGGAAATGGATTTCTACACGAAACTACTCGCTGCTATCGAAAGGAACGATTCACTCCTCTGCATAGGATTAGACCCTGACCCGGATTACCTCCCCTCACGCTATGCCAGCCGGGAGAATCCCGTGCTGGCTTTCAACCGCTACATCATTGAAGTCACCGCCGATCTCGCTTGCGCTTACAAACCTAACATTGCCTTTTACGAGGCCCTAGGCCCCCGTGGCCTTGAAATCCTCCAGCACACTATAGAGGCCATCCCGTCCAACATCCCGGTTATCCTCGATGCCAAGCGAGGCGACATAGGCTCCACCGCCAGGGCCTATGCCAAAGCCGCCTTTGAGGTCCTAAAAGCGGATGCTGTAACCCTCAACCCATACCTGGGCTATGATTCCCTGGCTCCCTTCCTGGCCTATGAAGGCAAAGGGCTCTTCATCCTCTGCCATACCTCTAACCCCGGTGCCAGGGATTTCCAGACTTGCCTGATTGAGGGTAAGCCTTTATACCTGAAGGTAGCTGAATGGGCGACCAGGCTTAGCCGTAATATCGGCCTGGTGGTAGGGGCAACTTATCCCGAGGCCATCAGGGCTGTGCGGGAAGCAGCGCCAAATGCCTGGCTATTGATACCGGGGATAGGTGCCCAGAAGGGGGATTTGAAGGCTGCCTTGGAAGCAGGCTTTAACGGGCAGGGCTCAGGGGTTATCGTGAATGTCTCCCGGAGCATCATTTACGCAGATGACCCCAGGAAGGCAGCGGAGGATTTCCGCAAACGCATAAATGAAATCCGCAAGGTGGGAAGGCTAAAATCCCCCCTGCTCCCTTCAAAGCACCGACTTATCTTGGAGCTTTACGATGCCCATTGCGTGCGCTTTGGCCAATTCACCTTGGCCTCGGGGAAAGTCTCCCCAATTTACATTGACCTGCGGCTCCTGGCATCCCTGCCAGGGTTGTTGAAGAAAGTGGCTTCGGCTTACATTGAAATGCTCCGTCCGTTAAAGCTCGACCTTATTGCAGCCGTGCCCTATGCTGCCCTGCCCATTGGAACTGCTGTAGCTCTGGAGATGAACATACCCCTGATTTACCCCCGCAAAGAGGCCAAGACTTACGGGACTGCCAGAAAGATTGAGGGACTTTACCAGGAAGGCCAGCAAGTGGCTGTTCTGGATGACCTCATTACCACCGGAGAGAGCAAACTTAAGGCCATCCACCTCCTTGAGGAAGCCGGTTTGGTGGTGAAGGATGTGGTGGTGCTCATAGACCGGGAACAAGGTGGGAGAGAATATCTGGAGAGACGGGGCTATCGGGTGCATTCCTTCATTGGCTTGGGGGAGATGCTCGATGTTCTGGTGAAGCATAGCCGCATCTCCCCCGCAGAGAAAGACCGCATCCTCTCGGCCCTTTCCCAAACCTAGGAAGCGCTTCTTCACCATAGGGGACCGTTTTTGGGAAAAAATCCCTCTTTCGCTCTTGTTTACAAGGGGGAATTTTCGGGGGACACCCCCCAGCCTTCACCAGATTTTTTCATCCCTCCGCTTGAAGCTCATCTCATTCTTCCATCACATATTCAAAAGTGATGAAAGAGAGGGACAGGAAAATTATATCAAAAACGAGCAACAACCTTAACCAGGGAACCAGCTCGCTTAGCGGGCTGTTATCAAGCACCGCTCCGGTAGCCTTGACGGCGGAGATGATGATGGGCACCGAGACCGAGAAGAGCAACACCGGCAACATCACTTCCCTTGCCCTGGTGTTGACAGCCATCGCCGCAAAGAGGGTACCCACCCCGGCAAAGCCCACCGTCCCCAGAGCAATGATGAGAAAGAGGGCCGGACGGAAGAGGTTAACGTTGAACAGAGCCGCAAAGATAGGGAGGGTGATGAGCTCCACCACGGCCATAAAGAAGACGTTGCCTAACATCTTGCCTAAATAAATGGCACTTCTGTCGGCTGGGGCCAAGAGGAGCCCCTCAAGGCACCCCTTATCTTTTTCCAGGATAAAGGAGCGGTTGAGACCCAGAACCCCGGCAAACGTGAAGGCTACCCAGAGCACTCCGGGTGCGACCCGCTTCACATTCTCCACCCTCAGCTCAAAGGCGAAGCTGAAAATCAAGATGACCAGGATGACGAAGGCGAACATCGAACTGAAGATGTCCTTCGTTCGCCATTCGGAGCGGACATCTTTCCAGATAATGGCGAAAACCTGTGCCAGATAAGCCCTCATTGCTCCTCCAGCGTAGATCTTCGTTACGCTGCAATTAGCTAAGGTGTGCATCTGCACTGTTGTTGGAAGCCCAGAAGGCCACCACCGCCCCTGCTATCAGCAAACCGCCCCCTATCCAAATCCAGCTCACCAGCGGGCTTATCAGTATCTGCAAGGAAGCCATACCGTCCTCCTTTAACCCCACCAGGCTGACATAGAAGTCCTCCCTCAAAGTGCTGTGGAGGCTCACCTCGGTAACCCACTGCTCTATGTTCCAGTGGAAATTCCTCTCAGGCCGGAGGATGGCAACCCTCTTATCACCCCGGCGGATTTCCAGCAAAACGGTGAAACGCTCCTTAACCGG
>DRAO01000274.1 GCA_011041825.1 Chloroflexota bacterium | reverse complement strand
TTCATCCTCGCCGGATTGCTCAGCAAATACGCTCAAGGGAGAAGGGAAGTGGAAATTGAGGGAGGGCTCACGGTTGAAAGAGCCCTAGAGGTCCTGGGCATCCCTTCGCCAATGGTGGGGATTGTGCTGGTGAACGGCATCCAGGTTACCAAAGACTATTTCCTCCAGGGCAATGAGGTGGTGAAACTGGTGCCCCTCATAGGAGGGGGTTAAAGCCTCCTGGGGAAAGTCTGTCCTTCGACAGCGGCTTTGCCGCTGTCGAAGGACCAACCCCTCCCCTTTGCATCTCTCTTTTGGAGGTGAACACCGTGGATGAATGGCCGCTACACGGATGGGCAGGACTCTTCTTAATCGCTATATGCTGGCCGCTCAACTGGATTTTACCCGGCCCAAGGACCCACCTGTTGTTCTTCCCCCTCTGGCTGGGATTCATCCTGACCTTTGATGCCCTGGTGTTCCTGCGGAAAGGGCATTCCCTTCTGAGCAGGAACCGGAATAGGTTCATAAGCCTTTTCCTCATCTCCGTTCCGGTATGGTGGATTTTTGAATTCCTCAATTGGCGGGTGCAAAACTGGCATTACCTGGGCCGGGAACACTTCAGCAACCTGGAATACGCCTGCCTTGCCAGTCTAAATTTCTCCACCGTCATCCCTGCCGTGTTCGAGGCATCGGAACTGATTTCCACCTTCCTGAGAAAGCCCCTGGGGGAGAATCTGCGTTTCCAAGTTACCCCTTCACTGCTCCGAGGGATGGCGGCGCTAGGAGTTGTATCCCTTGCCCTGTTGCTCCTCTGGCCCCGGTACTTCTTCCCCTTCCTCTGGATTTCCCTCTTCCTCATCCTTGACTCCCTCAATTATGCCCTTGGGCATCGGAGCATACTGGGTTACGTTTCCCAAGGGGAATGGCGACCATTGCTTTCCCTCTGGGGCGGGGTTATGATTTGTGCTTTCTTCTGGGAATTCTGGAACTACTGGGCGTATCCGAAATGGTTCTACACCATCCCTTTCTTCGATTTCCTCCACATCTTCGAGATGCCGCTCCTGGGCTATGGGGGGTATCTGCCCTTCTCGCTGGAACTCTTCGCCTTCTACCATCTGGTGGAAGGGCTCCTGCGGTTGCGAGGACCTTACGATGTCCTCCCTTATTAAACCTGGGGAATTGTTCCCCTTTTGTTGCAAAAGACCTTCGCTCTTGTTTACAAAATTGCACAAAAGGATGGGTTATTTCTTCGACGACGGCTTCGCCTGTCCGGAAAGTTTTGCAGTTTACCATAAAAGCTGGGGGATAAGGATGAAGGTCTCGGAAATCGGGGAATTCGGCCTTATCGAGAGGTTGCGGCAACACCTCCAGGAGCCAGACCCCAGGGTGGTGGTGGGTATGGGGGATGATGTGGCAGTGCTGGAAGGCCCCGGGGAGATGCTGCTCTTGGCGACCTGTGACATCCAGGTGGAAGGCGTGCACTTCCTACCTCGCCTCATAACCCCCTATCAGCTGGGCCGCAAGGCCCTGGCTATAAACCTCAGCGACATCGCTGCGATGGGAGGGATTCCCGATTTCGCCCTGATTTCACTGGCTTTCCCCTCCGACACCGAGGTGAAGTTTATGGATGAACTATACCGAGGGCTGAAGGATGAAGCCGACGAAGCGGGAGCCAAGATAGTGGGGGGTAATATGGCCCGCTTGCCCGAACGCCTGGCAATTGATGTTTTCCTCCTGGGCCGTGTGGAGAGGGGAAAAGCGCTCTTGCGGAGCGGGGCCAGGCCGGGGGATTTAATTGTGGTGACCGGGCACCTGGGGGATTCGGCAGCAGGGCTGAGCCTGCTGCTGAAGGAGGTTCGGGAAGACCGCTTCGCCCCCCTGTACAAAGCGCATCTTACCCCTAAGGCCCGCCTGCGAGAAGGGCGCATCCTGGCCCTCAAGGGCCTCGCCACCGCAGCGATTGATGTCAGCGATGGCCTGGCCCAGGATTTGGGCCACATCTGCGATGAGAGCAAAGTCGGGGTGAGGATATGGGCCGAGCGGATTCCCCTTTCACCGCAGGCCAGGGAAGCAGCCGCCTTGCTGGGGGAGAATCCCCTGAAGTGGGCTCTAGCAGGAGGTGAAGATTACCAGCTTCTCTTCACCACGCCTCCTAAGAGGGCTGATGACATCAGCGAAGCCCTATCTCCGACCAAGGTTTCCATCATTGGGGAAGTGGTCGGGCAAAGCCAAGGCCGAGTTATAATCTTCCCGGATGGAACCGAAAGGGAATTGAAGCCGGAAGGCTGGGATCACTTCGGCTGAAGTTGTGAAGGGCTGAAATGGCATATGTTCAGGGGAATAAGCGCCCTGCCGTCCTCTCTCCCCCGGATAGGGAGCCTCTCCCCTGTATCCCACCTGTACATCCCTATCGCCAGGTTGAAGGGTCCTGTCGGGGCTTCCTTGCTTACCTCTATTGGGTATTCATCCAGGATGAGCTCACCAGGTTTCCACCGTGAGGTGGGTTTCTCCCCGTTGAGGGGCATCTGATCCCGCTGGCCCCACTTCCTATCGGCCTGGTCTACAAGGTGCACGAAGACCGTGTAATCGGCATCGAATGGCCTCACAGCTTGCCAGAGAAGCTTGACTTTGATGGCGCCACCGGGTTCGGGGAGGCGCTCATAGCTGCAATCCACCAGGATGGCATTGTTGTCACCCACGATAGCCAATGGCACAGGAC
>DRAO01000436.1 GCA_011041825.1 Chloroflexota bacterium | reverse complement strand
GGCGAAGAAGGCGTTTTCGCCAATGGCGAGGAACTCGAAGGCGGCCCGGTGCGCTTCTTCCTGGGGGCGGCGGCCAACCCCTTCGCCGACCCCTTCGACTTCCGCCCCTACCGCCTGGCGAAGAAGGTGAAGGCCGGAGCTCACTTCATCCAGACCCAGATTTTCTTCAACGTGCCCAAGTTCGCCGAGTATATGCGCCGGGTGCGGGACCTGGGCCTGCACGAGAAGGTCTACATCCTGGCCGGGGTGGCCCCCATCAAGAGCTACGGAGCGGCCAGGTATATGGCCACCAAAGTGCCCGGTATGGATGTCCCGGAGGAAATCGTGGAGCGGATGCGCAAGACCCCCAAGGAAAAGCGCAAAGAAGAGGGCATCAAAATCTGCGTGGAGGTAATCCAGCAACTCAGGGAAATCCCCGGCGTGGCCGGAGTGCACATTATGGCCATCGAGTGGGAAGAAGCTGTACCGCAGATTGTGGAAATGGCAGGCTTGCTCCCCAGGCCGGAGGTGTGAGTTTGAAGCGGAGGCGAATATGCCGAAGACCCTTACTTTGGAGCTTCCTGACAAGGTTTACAAGGAACTGGAAATGGAAGCCCATGCAAGAGGAATACGCCTTGACCAGTTGGTCATTGAGCGGCTTGCCCAGGTTGTAGGGATTGAGGAAGATTCGCTGGATAAATTGATAGGCTCCATCGAATCCTCTTTAACGGATATAGCAGAGCATCATGACCGATATATCGCCCAAGCGGTGCTGGAGGAGACGCGCAGGTGAAGGAAATCTTCGTAGACACTGCGGGCTGGGCTTGCCTGTTCGTGAAAACAGAGCCTTATCACCGATACGCTGCTGCCCTGTTCCGAGAGCAACGGGACCGGGGGGTGAGATTCGTTACGACCAATTACGTGCTTCTGGAACTCGTGGCTTTGTTTATGAGTCCCCTCAAATTGCCAAGGGCGAAGTTGATAGATTACATTGAGGCTATAAAACGGGCTCTGTATGTGGATGTGGTTCACGTTGATGAAGGATTAGATGCAGCGGGTTGGGCTCTGTTGAAATCCAGAACGGATAAGGATTGGTCGCTGGTGGATGCGGTCAGTTTCATGGTGATGCAGGAGCGGGGCATAAAAGAAGCCCTAACCACCGACCATCACTTTGAGCAAGCTGGTTTCATTCGACTGCTCAAATGAGCAACCTATCGAAGGAGGTTCGCCAATGGGAGAACTCGCCCAGATAATCAGGAAAGAACTCGGCACCAACGTTTACCTCTGCTATCAATGCAAAAAGTGCACCAACGGTTGCCCGTTGGCCGATAAGTTTGACATAACCCCGCATCAATTGATGCGGTACCTGCAACTGGGCAGGGATGAGGTGGTGCTGCGTTCACGCACGGCCTGGCTCTGCGCCACCTGCTATACCTGTAGCACCCGCTGCCCGCAGGATTTGGACATCGCCCGCATAATGGACGTGGTCAAGGTCGAAGCCCAGAAGCGGGGCATCCCCTCGCCGCTGCCGGAGGTCTACGCCTTCACCCAGGCCGGGGTGCACAACATCCGCCTCTTTGGTCGGATGTACGAGCTGGGGATGATGGCGGAGATGTACCTGCGGATGCTCCTGAGCAAGAGCCTGGACTTCAAAGGCGTGCTCCAGCGGGACGTGCCTATGGGCATCAAGATGTTCCTCAAGGGCAAGCTCAAGCTCTTCCCCGCTCGCCCCGGCAAGGCCGAGGGCAAAGCCCCTGAAGGCATCCTTGGCTACTACCCCGGCTGCTCGCTGCACTCCACCTCGGCGGAATATGATATGTCCGTGCGGGCAGTGTTCAAGCGCCTGGGGGTGGAGCTCTTCGAGCCCGAAGGCTGGACCTGCTGCGGCACGTCTCCCGCCCACTCCACCGACCACGTCCTCGCCGCCGCTCTGCCGATGCAGAATATGGCCCTCTTCGAGCGGGCGGGCCTCAGCAAGGTGATGATGCCCTGCTCGGCCTGCTACTCCCGCTTCAAAGCTGCGGTCTACGACGTCCAGCGCAACGAGGAGCTGGCCGAAGCCGTGAAAGAGCAGACCGGCTACGAATACAAAGGCGGCATCGAAATCCTGCACCTGTTAGAGGCGCTGGAAGAGGTAGGCGTGGACAAAATCGCCGAGAAAGTTACCCATCCCCTAGAAGGATGGAAAGTGGTGAGCTACTACGGTTGCCTCATCACCCGTCCGCCCAAGATAGTGCAGGCCCCGCACTACGAGTATCCGGTGATAATGGACCGGCTGGTGGAAGCCACCGGTGTCCCGAGCCTGGATTGGTCGTATAAGACCTACTGCTGTGGCGGCTCCGTCACCCTGAGCAAGACCGAAGCCGTGCTGGATATGATCCGCCGCATCATCGAGGACGCCCATAACGTAGGCGCCGATGCCATCGTGGTGGCCTGCCCGCTCTGTCAGATAAACCTGGACACCTGCCAGGAACTGCTGGGTCTGGATTACCGGATGCCGGTGATTTACATAACCCAGCTCTTGGGCCTGGCCTTCGGCATCAACCCCAAGGAGCTCGGGCTCCAGAAGCACTTCATTGATGTAGCGCCGTTGTTGGAGAAGAAGGCGGCGTAAACGGAAAAAATAAAGTTGTTTTTGGGCAGTGCGAAGCACTGTCCAGAAACAACATCTAAATGGTAAAGGGATGAGAATTGAAGGTATAATATGGCTTAGGAACATTG
>DRAO01000425.1 GCA_011041825.1 Chloroflexota bacterium | reverse complement strand
GTTACAATCCGTCCCCTCCCCAGGCTGCGTGCCTTACCTGATACCCTTCCCTTGGAAGGGGCTGTGCGGATTGAGCTGGAGGAAGGGGTGCCCATCTTCAGAGCCTCTAAGCCCATTCAAGCTCGAATCGAGGAGTTGCTTCTCAAAGAGCGGGAGATAGGGTTAACCGCTAAGGAGAAAGAAGAGCTTGACCGTTACGAGGAAATAGACGATTATTTGAGTTTTATCAATCGGGTGATCCGTAATCTGATTCAACCTCTGCTAGTTGAGGAGAGCTAGGAAGTGGCCCGGCGGCGTAGGATATCCCCCGAAATTCAACGCCTGGTGCGTCAACGGGCAAACCATCTTTGCGAATACTGTCATACTTCAGAGCGATGGCAGTATGTGCCGTTCACTATAGACCACATCGTCCCTCTTTCCAAAGGTGGCTCTGACGAGCCCGATAACCTTGCCTTGGCCTGTTTTCATTGTAACCGCAGGAAAGCCGACAAATTGACTGCTTTAGACCCCGATTCCGGGGAAGAAGTCCCCTTATTTAATCCACGTCGGGATGTCTGGAGTGAGCATTTCATCTGGTCCTCTGATGGGCTCTTCATCATCGGTCTGACGGCAACCGGGCGGGCGACGGTTGAAGCTTTAGAGCTGAACCGTGAAAGGGTTATCAACATCCGTGCAGCCGACCGAATGGTGGGACGCCATCCACCCCCAGGTGACCCGGTGCAGAAGGCTAAAGGAGGAGAAAGGGAGCAGGGGTGCGGAGGAGATGAGGAGCGGAGGGGCAAGGGCGATTCAGATACGTCTTTCCCAGACTATCATCGAGGAGCGGCGCCAAGAGGCGTCTCCAATGGTGGTGAGGGGTAACCTGCCAATAGAGATTGATGAAATCCTTGTCAATCTCAAGGAATACTTGCTTACCGGAGATGAAGGGGATAAAATCGCCAAGATTATCCTCTTTGGCAGTTATGCCAGGAAAACTGCTACTCCTGGTTCAGATGTAGATATACTTATCGTGACCCTTGACGGCAGGGACGTAGAGAGCGCCCTTCTCGACAGGGTTTACGCATTTATGGTTGCTCACGGTGTGCCCATAGAAGCCATAGTCTTGAGCATCCATCAATTCTTCCCGCTGGTGGATTACTTCTTGCACAATGTAATGCAGTATGGCGTGGAGGTTTACTCGATGGAAAAAGGGGAAATTAAGAAGGCAGTGGTGGAGGATATATCCTCGCTTGCGGAAGAGTACCTGGACTCGGCTAAAGAGGTCCTGGAAAGGGGCAGGATAAGGCTGGCCATAGACGCCGCTTATAATGCAGCCGAGTTGGCAGCGAAAGCTCTCATCCTCCTGAAGCAGGATGATTTGCCCGGAAGCCACGGGGGTGTGGTCAGCCTTTTTGGTCAACTGTATGGGAAAACAAAGGAAGTGGACCCGGAGCTGGGTCGCAAGCTGAACAGGGCTCTGAAACTGAGAAATGAAGCCAGGTACAGACCTGGCGCTTTGCTGACGAAAGAGGACGCCTATGGGGTTGTGGAGCTGGCGGAAGCCTTTTTGAAAATCCTCACCCAAAAGTTGTCTGGAGCCAAAATGGAGGAAGGTTGATGACCGAAGCACGGCGGGTTGAATCTCCGGTCGTCGAACCGGCTGAACTCACGTACCCCACCGGGTTCAGCCGCAAACTGCCTTTGCCCCATTTGCCCCTGCGGATTTCCGAGCGTAAATTGCTGTTGGCATTTCTGGACCTGATGGCGTTATCCTTAGCCCTATTGGTGGTGCTCAAGTTGCGCTTTGGGTATGCTTTCTCTCCTTCTACCACGCTGGCTCATCCCGGATGGTTTGTCCTCCTGTTCGCCCTCTGGTTACCCATAGCCCTGGCCTTCGATGCTTACGAATTGCGCACCGCATCTAGCTGGAGTTCAAGTGCGAAAACTGTGCTTAAGGCGGGTGGCATTTCCCTCACCCTATACCTGCTTATCCCCCGCATCACCCCTCATCTTGTCCATTCTCGCCTGACAATCTTCCTCTTCCTTGTAACGGGGCTTGCTTTTCTAACCGCAGGGCGTTTGGCTTATAGCCTGGCTTTGGCTCAGCCAGCTTTCCGTCGCCGTGTTCTCATTGTAGGAGCCGGGTGGGCCGGGCGTACTATCTTGAATGCCATCCAGAAGCATGGAAATGGCCTCTATCAGGTTATAGGCTTTGTGGATGATGACCCGGCGAAATTGGGCAAGGGGGTGTGGGAGCAGAGGGACGAAAGGACAGAGGGGCAGGGTGGTAGAGGAGCGGAAGGGGGGGCACCCCAGCACCCCCGCACCTCTGCATCCTTGCGAGTGTTAGGCAATCGCCATTCTATCAAGGAACTTGTCGCTACTTATGGGATTTCCGCCCTCGTCCTGGCAATTACCCACGAGGTCAACGGAGAATTGTTGCAAATCCTTATGGATTGCCTGGAACTGGGGGTAGAGGTTATCCCTATGCCGGTGCTTTATGAGCAGCTCACCGGTCGGGTACCGATAGAGCACATCGGCGATAACTGGTATGTGGCTATGCCCATACAACATCCTGGTTCAAGCGCCCTCTATCCTCTGCTCAAGAGGCTGATGGACATTGTTTTGGCCTCTCTTGGCCTCTTCCTCTTGGGGTTAGCTTTGCCCGTTATTGCGTTAGCCATTTACCTGGATTCTCCCGGCCCCATCTTTTATACTCAGAAGCGGGT
>DRAO01000322.1 GCA_011041825.1 Chloroflexota bacterium | reverse complement strand
CCCCTATACGACACCCGGCCACGAAAACCCCGTCGGCTCCTTTCTCGAAGGCCAGGAGTATGTGACGGATATCCACCTTGCCGGTGCAAGGGATTTTGATGATGCGGATGTTGGGCGGGTACTGGAGTCGCATCACCCCGGCCAGGTCAGCCGCCGCATAGGCGCAGTAATGGCAGGTAAAAGCCACGATTATAGGCTCGAAGTCGGGCATAGTACTTACCTCTACCAAACTTCTTTAAGCAGCTCGCTAATTTCTTGGAAGTGGATATCACGTGTTGCTAATGTGAGGTTATATTGCCTAGCTATGGCAGCTATCCAGAGGTCATTTTCAGGTATAGGGCGACCTTTCTTTTTGAGCTCTTGCTTAATGAGCCCATAAACTCTTGCGGTGTCAATATCGCATCCGAGAACTGACACATTCATAGCAAATTCATCTATGCGGGCCAAATTTTTCTCTGGAGACGATGATTTATAAGCGCCAAAGTACAGCTCTCCTAACACAATGCAAGGCACGAAAACCTCCTTAGCTTGCTTTAAACGCTCCAAAACCTTGGGTTCACCGGCAAAAAGCGCAATGACTACATTGGTGTCCAACAGATACCTACCATTCATCCCAATCTACCCTTTCGCAACTTTCCTCAATGGCTTTGGCCATTGCTAACAAATCATCAGTATTTATGATTCCGGCGAAGCGGAGAAGTTGCTCTCCACGCACACCCTTAGGTTGAGATAAAGCTAAAGCATTTACAAAATCCAGAACTCTTCGCTGCAGCTCAAGGGGGAGTTTTTCCACTTGAGCTACAATTTGTTGAGTTACGGTCATCTTCCTTCCCTCCTCACACATTTCGCCGTGCTCAAAACCTCCTGGCGAAACAGCCAATTTCCACCACGTTCCAGAGCACGCTTGCTGATGAGGTCCACATCACGCTTCAGCAATCCCTGCAACTCCTGTTGCATTTTAACGTGGTCTAGCAGACTCCAATCCGCATCTGGGAGGTTCCAACATTCTTTGGAGCTTCCGAGCCTTCTCTTCTAGGCCCGTCAAAAGGATGTACATTTCTTTCACTTCAGCACCTTTAACTTCCACTCCCATAGCTAGCCTCCTAAATTACAACCACTTAAAACTCGCTTCTTACCAACTCTAATTTCTCTATAATTCCGGCAAACTCTTCAAGAAGCTCTGCCGCCCGCTCAACATCTTTAGCTTCCAAATAAGCCACCATCGTTATGAACTTGGGGTCAAGCGGGGAAATTTCGGGGGACACCCCCGTGCCCCCGGCAGAGGGCTTCCGCCCCCTGCATCCCCATTTGCAGACCTATATCCATCCTTTCGTATATCTGCAATAGTTATATTCATCTATTGCTTTCAAAGGGTTTCGTCCAATGACCTGCTCACCGCCAAGTGCTTCAATTTGTTCCTTAGTTATCCGTAGAAAAGTGCAATATCGGTCTGCATTACTGCCTTTTCGCCCTAGCGGAACACCATATGCCTTTGCTATGGCACGATCCCAGAGAGGGAAGAAACGTGGTGCTAAGAGATGTAGGCATTTAGCTGCGCCCACCGGACCCAGCACTTCTTCAAAGGCCTTGAAAACTGTTTTAACAACCACCTCATCTTGATTACCAAAGCTTTCTATAGTTCGCTTCCTGAATTTGCTAAGAACTGGCTGGTAAGTGGTGATAAGACGCTCGATTTCAAAGAAGTGTGCGTTATCAAATGGCCGGTATCTGTAAAACGCTTTGTTCCACGTCTGGAGAAGTACAGCTAATGATTCGGCCACACTGAGCGAAATTGCTCCACGCAAAGCGAGGTCTACCAACTCCGTGGCCACACGATAGAAAAGATCACGAGGTTCGATGCTCTCATAAACTTGCCTTGCTGCCTGAAGCTCTTGAATTGTCGGTGTGCAAGGTTCCGTTAGAGCTGTTACGCCTTGATGACTCATCCTTTCGTAAAACTTCCCGAAGGAGTAAAAATTTTTTACCTTAGTGCCTTTGCGCCTTAGTGGTTCTTAACTACGCCGCAAACAGCGCCTCTATCTTCGCATCAATCTGCTCATCTTTGTAGTGCATAAGCTGTATCGCCTTGGCCGGGCATTCGGCGGCGCAGGTGCCGCAGCCGTGACACTGGGCCGGCTCGATATAGGCCGCCCCCTTGATGCCGCCCACGCCCACCGCCGTGGGCTCGATGCGGGGGACGCCGTAAGGGCACATCCGCACGCAAGTGAGACACCCCGTGCACTTTTCGGGGTCAACCACGGCCACCACCCCGCCCACCCGCAGGGTATCCTGCGCCAGGATGGTAGCTGCACGCCCCGCCGCAGCCTCAGCCTGGGCGATGGCTTCGTCAATGTGCTTGGGCCAGTGGGCAAGCCCGGCCATAAAGATGCCGTCGGAGGCGAAGTCCACCGGGCGGAGCTTAACGTGCGCCTCCAGGAAGAAGCCCTCCTCGGTGGTGGGAACCTTCAGCACACTCCCCAGCTCCTCCGCCCCTTCCGACGGAACCACGCCCGTGCTCAGCACCACCAGGTCGGCGTCCAGCTCCAGCTCCTCGCCCACACTTACGTCGGTAACCCGCACTCGCAAACCGCCATCGCCCGCCGGTTCCACCGTCGGCTTGTGGTCATCGTCGTAGCGGACGAAGACCACTCCCTTCTCACGGGCCAGGGTGTAGTACCGCTCCCGCAGGCCGTAGACCCGGATGTCCT
>DRAO01000408.1 GCA_011041825.1 Chloroflexota bacterium | reverse complement strand
GGCTATTACTCCAGTGAAGAAGAGTTCCTGCACGATGCCGTGCTGACTCTCCTGGCAGCCAGGAGAGACTTGCGCCTGGATTTGGCAGCCAGGCTCTACGCACGGGGAGACATTTCCTTGGGCAAGGCGGCGGAAATAGCCGATGTTGACGTGGAAGCCATTAAGAGCTACCTGGCCGATAAGGGGATATTCCGGGAAGCGCCGGAGTTGCCGGAAGAAATCCGCCGGGCAGCCGAGGAGCTGGCACGGCTCGCAGGGTGGTGATGCTATGCAAGTGATCCTAGATACCGACTTCCTCAGCGCTTTTCTGAAAATCGGGCGTCTGAATTTGGTAAGGGAGTTCTTCAAAGAAGCCACTCTGGTTATCCCTGTGGAAGTTGCGCAGGAGGTAGCCAGGGCCAGGCTCTTGGCCGAAATGCTCAGGGAACAGGAAATACGGGTAGAAGTTCTCCATCCAAGCGAAGGTGAAGAACCGGAGGGATTTGAAAAGCTGGGGGAAGGGGAGAAAGCGTGCCTGCGCCTGGCTTTGCGAAGGGAAGATGCAGTGCTGCTGAGCAACGATAATAAAGCCCGCAAGGTAGCCAGGAAGTTGGGGTTGAAAGCGTACTCGATTCCCGAATTTCTGCTGGCCTGCAAGATTGTGGGATTGGCATCAAAAGAGGATTTGGAGGAGATGGTGAGGCTACTAATGGAGCGGGATAAGTATCGTTTCAAGGCCCAGGTGCTTAAGGACCTGCTGAAGTGAGGTATATGAACATTTCACCAGGTTTATCCCGGTGACTATCCTTGCATATCTCAGATTTTTCTGAGGAAAATTATGTTCGAACCAGTAAACGACTTGGAAAAATCCTTAATCAAGGCCGCTCTTCACCCCTCGCACAGGCCTCAGTTTTACCGAGACCTGCTAGAGGCAGATATTTTTGTCATCCATATTAGTGAAAGCAATCTCAGGATACAGAATGGGGTTTTACAAGCGCCTGTTCAATTGAAAATTCCAGCTATACAAAGAGAAGGCGAATCTTGGTTGCCAATCTTCTCATCTTTGCAGCGATTACAGGAGTTCATCATAGACGCTTTTCGCCAGTGCAGCAATTGCATTTGACAAAAGAGGGATAGGTGAATATAATTTGAAAGTGTGGAGCTTATCTCCTTGGGTGTTTCAGATGGGCGGGTACCCAAGTGGCCAAAGGGGGCGGACTGTAAATCCGCTGGCTCAGCCTTCGCAGGTTCAAATCCTGCCCCGCCCACTTTTATCCGGCTGGGCAGATAGCCTGTGTGAAAATCGGGCCCCCTCGGGTTGCTTGCCCGAGGGGGCTTTGATTTGAAAAAACACATCCGCTAATTCCACAGTCACAGAGGGGGTGGGATGAACGAGGACTTTGAACCTCGCATCGTCGGTTTCTTCTGTAACTGGTGCAGCTACGCCGGGGCCGATGCCGCCGGGACTTCCCGGCTCAAGTACCCACCCAACGTCCGGGTCATCCGGGTGATGTGCTCCGGGCGAGTCTCACCTGAACTCATCCTACGGGCCTTCCGTCAGGGTGCCGACGGGGTCCTGGTAATGGGCTGCCACCCCGGCGACTGTCACTACATCGAAGGCAATCTCCGCACCGCCCGGCGCATCCCGGTCCTCCAACGGCTGCTCTCATACGTGGGCATCGAGCCGGAACGTCTGCGCCTGGAATGGGCCTCGGCAGCCGAGGGCGACAAAGTGGCCCGCACCATCGCCGAGTTCACCGAAACCATCCGCAAGCTGGGGCCGCTGCGCCCGAAGTGGTCGCTCTGAACCTCGGAGGGCTCCGATGGCTGAAGCCGACGTCAATAGCAAGTGGCTCCTCGGCAAGGCCCCGGAGACCTGGGTGCAATGGCTCCTCGATGACCCGTCGCTGACAGTGGAAGCGCATTTATCAGGCGAGTTCCAGCACGTACTCCGCCGGAGCGATGTGCTGCTTCAGGTGCGAGGGAGATGGAACTGGTGCTGGCTTTCTTCGCCAGCTTCGTGATGGAGCCAGAGCTAATCAGCAAGATTGTGAGGTGGGATATGGCAGTGATCAGGGAATCGCCTTGGTATAGAGAAATACTCCAGGAAGGATTCCAAGAGGGCATCCAAAAGGGCTTATATCAAGGTCTACGAGACGCCATTTTGGAGCTCATCCGCACCCGCTTCGGGATTTCGGATGGGGCTTTGGAGAAGCTCTCTCAACGGCTCGAGCGCATCCAGGAATCCCAAACCCTCAAGCGGCTGGTGGTGGAAGCCGCTCAAGCCGAGAGCCTCGAAGCCTTCGAGAGCCGCTTGCCGGGATGAACGAGGTCATCCAGATTAACGGGGTTAAAGTGGACGCCGAAAAGCTCCGAAATACGGCGCAAGCTTGCGGGCTGGCCCTGGTGGTGCTCCACGGCTCCCGTGCCGAAGGCCGGGCCAGGCCCGATTCCGATGTTGACATTGCCGTGTGGGCCTTCCACCGTCCGTTTGGAGATAGGGAATGGGTATGGAAGGTGTTTGAAGGGCTGGAGGACGCCATCAAAAGCCCCGGCAACCTGGACATCGCCTTCCTCAACAGCCAATCGCCCATCCTGCTCTACGAAGTCGCCACCAGGGGCAAGGCGCTTTACGAGGCCGAACCAGGCACCTTCACCCGTTTCTGCGCTTATGCTGCTCAGCTCTACGACGACCATCGCCCCTTATTTGAAGAGCACCGCCGATATTTGAAGGGGC
>DRAO01000489.1 GCA_011041825.1 Chloroflexota bacterium | reverse complement strand
TCCCCTTAACGTGCCTATAGCCAATTCACGATGCAAAGGTGGTCATCAAAGGCCGGCTTACCTGTGGAATAGGAAATTCCTCCAAATATAATTCCGTCGCCTCTTTGAGGTTGGCAATGGCTTCTTCAACGGTATAGCCCTGGCTTACTGTGCCCACTTCTGGGCATTCAGCCACATAGATGTCATCCTCCTTATGAATCACCGCCGTAAATGTCCAAGCAGGCATATTCACCTCCAAATCACGCCGACATCAACTCGCTTAGAATCTTCCGCACCGGCGGGAACTTCTCGCCCTCAGGCCACAGCCAATCGGCTTTGAGCCAAAAGCCTTCGATCACCTGCGAGCGGTAAATCCCGCCCTCCATCGGCGCTTCCTCGAAGCGCTCGCCTTTCCGCACCAGAAACTGCGTGCCTTCGGGGCCGTAGGGGTCGAGCAACCAGAGTTCCTTGACACCGAAGCGCTCGTAAATCTCTCGCTTGATGCCTCTGTCGTAATAAGCACTGCTCGATGACAAAATCTCCACTACTAGGTCAGGCGCACCACCCACATGGGTTT
Source organism: Chloroflexota bacterium (assembly GCA_011041825.1). Taxonomy (GTDB): domain Bacteria; phylum Chloroflexota; class Anaerolineae; order SpSt-600; family SpSt-600; genus HyVt-206. The sequence continues at coordinate 2,166 of DRAO01000489.1, read as the reverse complement.
CTTTGATTATATCAAGTCTACCCGTAGTCACAAACAGGATGTCAGGCTCGAAAATATATCCTCGCCCCAGGTAAACGGCCATACGGGAGGCAACCACCTCTCCCAATCCCTTCTCCTCTACATACATCCCCAGCAAACTTAACAGGAATCTCTCAAGCCTTTGATGCCTGAAAGATGCGGGTGTCTGCACCACCATCACTCCTCCTATGAGGTCGGCCTTGACGTCTTCGCCGCAGAGGATGAGGAGATCCTCATCGCTCATCAGATCCATCATCTCCACACGCCGGGCCACAGTTTCCATAACCTCCTCCTGCTCCTGGTGATTCGCCACTTGCAACTTGCCACTCGCAACTTGCCACTTGCCTCTCGCCCCTCGCCCTTCGCTACGCCACCCACGCTCCCAGCACGCCCTCTTCGCTCACCATAATCTGCTCGTCGGTGTAGTGCATAAGCTGGATAGCCTTGGCAGGGCATTCAGCAGTACAGGTACCACATCCCTGGCACTTGGCTGGCTCAATGTAAGCAGCCCCTTTAATACCCCCATTACCGATAGCGGTGGGGTCAATGACCGGGATGTGGAAGGGGCAAACACGCACACAGGTGAGACACCCCACGCACTTGGATTGGTCAACCTTAGCAATTACACCTCCGACCTTTAGCTCGTCCTTCACCAGATAGGTTAATGCCCTGGATGCTGTTGCTCGGGCCTGGGCGATGGACTCCTCGATGAACTTGGGGTAGTGGGCCATACCGGCCAGGAAAATCCCCTCGTTCATAAAGTCCATCGGCCTCATCTTGAGGTGCGCTTCGAGGAAGAAGCCTTCGGGCGAAAGCGGCACACCCAGGATTCGGGCTAACCGCTCATTATCCTCAGCAGGTAGAATCCCCAAGGTCAAGGAGATTAAATCAGGCTTCAGCACCAATAGCTCGCCCGTGCTCTGGTCCTTAACCTCTACCTTGAGCTCTCCATCTGTCACCTTAATCAGAGGAGGCTCCTCATCCGTGTAACGCACGAAGATGGTGCCTAGTTCACGAGCCCTGGTATAATATTCTTCCCGGAAGCCATAAGTGATGATGTCTTTGTAAAGCACGTAGACATCGCATTTGGGGTTAAGTTCTTTGATGCGAATGGCGTTAGCCATTGTATTGGTGCAACAAATACGGCTGCAATAATCGTACTCAGATGCCGCTGGACGGACACACTGGATTATGACCACGGAATCCAAATGGCGCACCCTCTCAGGGTGGTCGCTCACCAGGGCCTCTAGCTCCAATTGATCCAATACTCGGGGGTCTTGCCCTTTCAGATATGCTTCACCCGAGTACATCCTGGCCCCCACTGCTACGATGGTGACCCCGTGCTCAAGTTCCACACGACGGCGCCCGCCATTTAGACTGGCGGGTCCGACCAGGATGGTGGACCGGAAGCAGCCCACATGGCCAGAGTGGCTCACAAGCTCTGCTTCTTTAAAGACGGTGATGTTAGGATGGTTCTCCACCCGGTTCACCAATTCCCAGAGGAGCCTCCGCACGTCCTTGCCTTCGGCGGTGAAACGGATTCGCCGGAGGTGACCGCCCAGCTGATTGTTTTTCTCCACCAAATAGACGGGAAAACCCGCATCAGCTATGGTAAGGGCAGCCGTCATCCCCGCCAACCCACCACCGATGACAAGGGCCTTCTTCACCGGCTTCACTGTTTCTTTATGTAAAGCTTCTAAGTGCTTTGCCCTCCCCACGCCTACCCTGACCATCTCCACGGCCTTTCGGGTGGCTTTGGTTCGGGCATTCCGATGCGGCCAGGCACAGTGTTCCCTGATGTTAACCAACTCCAGGTAATAAGGGTTCAGGCCGGTGCGCCTTAGCACCTTCTGGAAAAGGGGTTCGTGAGTGCGTTGACTGCAAGCGGCTATCACTACCCGGTTAAGCCCGTGCTCCCTGATCGCCTCTTCGATGATTTTCTGTCCTTCTGGGAAACAAGCCAGATCAACGACCTGGGTGTGGACGACATTGCTGAAATGCGCTGCCTTATCTGCCACTTCCTCTACATCTATTGTATCGCTTATCTCACCCCGACAGCAGCAGATGAACACCCCTATTCTAGGTGTCTCCGAGGAGACATCCCTCTCTTCAGGGAAGACCTCTCCATTCTTAGCCGAGCCAAGCTTC
>DRAO01000358.1 GCA_011041825.1 Chloroflexota bacterium | reverse complement strand
ACCCGCCCATCAATTATCACGCTTGTGTCCAAGAGGATGTAATCTTCGGCGTAAGGGGCTTCTCCCTTCAGGAAGAACCGGGGCCCCAGCAATCTGAACAGGTCATTTTGGCGCAGGACCACAACGGTTGTGCACACATAAGTCAGGATGATTGTAGCTACGAAGGGTAAAATCTTACCCATTGGGGAGGGGAGAAAGGAAAGAGGGATAGCCAAAAGAGCAGAAATGATAAGGCCTAATAGCAGACCACTGATCCCAGCTATTAAGCTTTTGGTTGAAGCTACCTTTACCCTCTCCTTAAGCCATTTAAAAGGAGAGATGGTAATCCAAGGGGTTATGAGCAAGCCCAGGGCACCGCTGGCCAGGGCGAGGCTGACCACATAGCGGGTTGACTCGCTGGTTAATCCTCCGGCCAGCACGATGCCGAGCTGCCAACCCAGCATAGCGAAGACAATCATACCTATGAAGCGCAATAATAACTCCCATCTCATCAAAAATCACCCCCTTTCTGATGCGGGAGGGCCGGGGTTATGTGTTTTTTAACGTGCGCTGGCGCAGGGCCTCGTAGATTATTATCCCTGCGGCCACAGCAACGTTAAGGGATTCGATATTACCTATCATTGGGATGGAAACCACCTGGTGAGCCAGGCTCCTGGCTTCTTCTCTTGCTCCTTTGGCTTCATTACCCAGGATGAGGGCTGATGGTGAAGTCCAATCAACCTCATAATAAGCCGCTGGGCCATTGACATCGGCCAGGATAATCTGTTTGCCTTTAAGGAAAGGGGTTATCTGATGCCAGTGGAGCCCTGTTCTAATAGGGATGTGAAAATGGGCTCCCATTGCTGCCCTTACTGCCTTTGGGTTGTAAACGTCCACCGAACCAAACGTAGTGATAACCCCGTCCACCCCGGCAGCAGCGGCAGTGCGCAGGATAGCCCCTAAGTTATCCGGGTTCTGCAAGCCATCCAATATTACCGTCATCCACCCTTCTTCCGGCAATGTGAACTTGGGAAAAGGGATAATAGCCACAATTCCCTGTGGGGTAACGGTAGAAGAAATAGAGCGCATTATTGCTTGGCTTACTGCATAGCAGGGAACCCCTTCAGCCAGGAGGGTTTCCAGCAGGAGTGAACCTTCGCCTTTGCCCTTAAAGGCTTCGGTATAGAATACAAAACGGGGCTTCACCCCCGCCCCGATGGCTTCCCTGATAATCCTTAAGCCCTCTATAAGGAAGAGCTTTTGCCTTGTCCGCCCCTTGCTTGATAGCAAGGCACGGGCTAATTTTACCTTCTCATTTCGCAAGCTAGTTATTACCCCACGTCCCCGACCCTTTGTGGTTGTTAAAGAGCAGCCTTTGCCATCTCCACCAGATGTCCGAAGGCCTGTTTATCCTTTACTGCCAGTTCGGCCAGGATTTTCCTGTCTATTCCGATGCCCGCTTTACGTAGCCCACACATAAATTTGCTGTAGGAAAGGCCGTGTTCACGGGCGGCGGCGTTTATGCGTGTAATCCAGAGGCGGCGGAAATCCCTCTTGCGGTTGCGTCTATCCCGATAGGCGTACATCAGGGATTTCATCATCGCTTCGTGGGCCCGCCTGTAAAGGGCGTGTCTCGCCCCGAACTGTCCTTTTGTCAGTTTAAGCACTTTCTTATGACGCCTGCGGGTTACAATTCCTCCTTTTACCCTCACTTTACAACCTCCTATCTGCCTGTTTTCTTAAGGTATGGGGCCAGGCGCAGAACCTTACGCTTATCTCCCCGGGTGACAACTTCCAGCATCTCTGGGAAGAGAGCCTTCACCCTGGCGGATTTCTTCCGGCGCAGGTGGCTCTTCCCCTGTTTAGTACGCATAAGCTTACCCTTGCCCGTAAGTTTAAATCGCTTAGCCGTTGCCTTATGGGTCTTCAACTTTGGCACCTTAACACCTCCTTGCGGCCTTTATTTAGAGCTTATAAGCATAACCAGACTTCGCCCATCAGAACGGGGTCGCTGTTCCAGCTTGGCCAGGTCAGAGACCCCGGAGAGAATCTTTTCGAGCACCTTAAGGGCCAATTCCGGGTGGTCAATCTCCCGTCCTCGGAAGAAGACCCTGACCCTCACTTTGTGGCCGTCGCTAAGGAACTCCCTGATGTCCTTAATCCTGTAGGAGAGGTCGTGTTCGGATATCCTTGGCCTAAGGCGTACTTCTTTTATTTCCCCCTGGCGGCGGGCTTTTCTGGCCTCCTTCTCCTTGCGGATTTTCTCGTAGATGAATTTGTCGTAATCGAGCAATTTGCATACTGGCGGGTTTGCATTAGGGGCAACCTCTACCAGGTCCAGGTCCTTCCGAGCAGCCAGCTCAAGAGCCTCTCGCAGGGGCATAATTCCTATTTGCCGCCCATCTTCACCTATTAGCCGGACTCGGGGGGCTCGTATCTGCTCATTGACTCGATACTTAAATTCCCTTATGGCAAAACCCTCCTGGGCTGATCATTTGAGGTTAATATATCATAACTGTAGCCTTAAGTCAAATCAACCCAAAAAAGGGGGCCTTTCCCGTTGGCCCCCTCGTTTTTTATGCCTCCGGCAGGACTCGAACCTGCAACCCGCGGATTAAGAGTCCGCTGCTCTACCAAATTGAGCTACGGAGGCAAGCAAGGAAGATGCAGTTTCCTATGCACCCTAATTATAACAACCTACTCTTTTCTTGTCAAATAACGCACCGGTGAGTGGAGCCGGTGCGTTT
>DRAO01000445.1 GCA_011041825.1 Chloroflexota bacterium | reverse complement strand
CGCTGGGCTGTACATAACCACCTCTCCATCCACCCACTCGGCCAGGGTGTCCTCGTCGGCCCAATCCAGGAACTCCTCGTAGGTCATTTTGCGCCTTTCGGGAGGGAAAACCAAAAGCTCCAGAAGTTCCCGTTTCGCCTCCTCGGTGAGCACGCCGGGAGCCTTCAGCACCTTAATCGCCTCTTTCACTCTCCTGTCCATCCCAACACCTCCTCTGTTCTTCTCCCATCATTCGCCATTCCTTTAAAACACCAACGGCAATCCCAGAAGCAGGGCCAATCCCAAACCCAGATAAGGCCACGCAGCCTGGGCGAAGGTCCTGTGGGTTTCGGCCAGCCAGCGGGATTCCCCGGCCTTCCACTGGCGATAGAGGAGCACGCCCAAAAGTCCGATGTTGACGAGGTTCCAGCCGATGACGGTGACCCGGTTGGGGGTGAAGCCATCCCACCAGGTGCGGAAGATGATGGCCGCCAGGGCGTGGAGGCTGACGATTTCGGCCAGCAGGGCCAGCAGCATCTCGCCCCGGCGCAGCCAGCGCCTGGAGGTTTCCGAAAGCACCTCCGGCAGCACCGGGGTCACCCCCAGCAAGAGGGCGATGACGGCGAAGAGCATCACGTTGTAGATGACCAGCATCTCCCGTTCGTAGAACGGCGCGGTGAAGCGGAAGGGGATGAACCCCACGTAGACCAGGAGCACGATGATGGCCAGGGGGACGAAGATGCGGAGCAACGTAGCGATAAATGAACTGAGCCCAGCCCGGAAGTTCTGCTCCCGCATCGCCAGCAGCGGGTCATACACCATCGCCACCGCCAGGACCGGGATCAACCCCATCCCGCCGGCCAGGAACAGGCGTGTCAGCAGGTCAGGAAGGTCAATCCCCAAAGCGCCGAACAGCCCCATACTGATGGAGCTGAAGATGGACACCACGGCGCCGAAGAGCCCGCCCATAACCACGGCTTCCAGGGATTTGATGAAGAAAGCGAAGCGGCTCTCGTGGTCGCCCTGGCCTGTCAGGACGTAGAACCCCACCGCAGCCCAGGCCATCAGGATGAGGTGAATCGCCCCCAGGTTCACGTATTGCCTTCGGAACACCACGCTATCAATCAGGCGGGTAGCGAAATAAGCATAAGCGCTGACGAAGGCGAGACCTGCCATCATTATGGCTAACCTCCGGGAACGATGCTGCCCCGCCAGGGCCAAGAAGACCAGGATGAAACCTGCGCTGATGGGAGCCCAGATGAAAATTAACCAGGGGAGCCATCCTCGTTCATAGACATAGTAATCGCCAGAAAGCCACCAGAAGACCAGTCCGCAAGGTATGCTCAGGAGAATGGCCCACAGCCAATGGCTGCGAAGGCGTCCCCGCCGGGTTGGTGTTTCCTCCGCCGCCAGGCGGTAATGCCACGCCGCCAGGAGCAGGTTATCGGGCATTTCGGCCCGCAGGGAGTGGATGGCGGCGGCGAAGGCCTCGGTTTCGCCCTTTTTCACCGCTTGCCGGTAGAGCTGCTCCAGTTGCTCCGGGTCGCTCAAAAGCCGACGGATGCGGTCGGCATAGCTTGGCATAATTAGCGCCTCCTTCAAACCGAGGGCAGGAAGCCCCGCTGTTTAAGCCTCTCGATCATTCGCCCATTCGCAATTTGCCATTTCCCTCTGCGCTCTCGTTCACAAGGGGCGGTTACAACCCCAGCACTTTCTTGGCACGAGCCTCGAACTCCTCCGCCGTCTCGGCTTCCAGAGCGATGTCCAGCAAAGCATCCATCTGCTCCGGGGTCCACCCATCGGGCGCATCAATGAGCCAGGAGGGAAGCACGCCGAACCGCTTGAGCACCAACTTGCGCAGGAATTGGACCGCTCCCTCCTTGCGCCCTTGCTGGATGCCTTGCTGGAGTGATTGGGCTCGCTCTTTCTCCAGCCAATCCTCTATGAACGAAGCGTGCCGCATTTCCTCCACCTCCTCTCGGAAGAAATCCCACAGGAAATCCTTCTCGAAATACCGGGAAGCAACGGTTACCGCTGCCGCCAGCAAGTTCGCCCTCTTGCGGCGGTCCTCTTCGGCCAGAATCAGCTCCTTCTCACGGGCCAGAACCTGCGGGGTCGGCTCCTCCACCAGGCTTATCAGGAGCGGGGCAAGCTCCCGATACTTCCCCTGCCATACCTCGTCCCGAAACTCCCACAGCTTCAGCACCGGGTAAGTGAAGCTGTTGATTACGGTGTCGCCTACTTTCACCACGTATTCGTTGGGGATGGGCCTTTTGCGGGGCTCCAGGTAAAGGGCCAGGGAGAGCACCGGCTCCCCCAACTGGAGGGAGAGCATCGCCGAGTAATGGCACATCCGGCGGGGGAAGTCGGCCCGGTGGCGGAGTTGGAATTCCAGATGCAGCAGATATTCCTCGTCCTCCCACTCCACCCGGTGGATGAAGTCCACCCGCCTTTCGGGCAAGGCCAGCTCCACGTTTTCCAGGGTTTCCACCAGGCGCAATCCCAGCCCCGGAAAGGCCAGTTGCAAGAACAGCTCTGCGTAATCACGGGCTATTATCTTGAGGACTCGGTCAAAGATGTTAAATCTGGTCATCGGCCTTGTATCTATGCAAAGAGAAGGGGCGATTCTCAACGGCGGCGAACCGCCGTCGAGAATCGCCTATTCGCCCAGCAACTCCACCAGCCGGTCAATCTCTTCCCTCGTATTCACCTCGGTTACACAGAGCAGCATACAGTCCTTCAAATGGGGAT
>DRAO01000280.1 GCA_011041825.1 Chloroflexota bacterium | reverse complement strand
TGGCAACCCCTCCAGCCTTTGCCAAAGGGTTATCCCTTTCGGAAACCTCCCGATGGGAGCGCCGGGACGAAGGCCTGCCTTCTTTCGCTTTCGTCCTTACCCTGGCCTGCGTCCCGGAGCACCCTGAAACCCTCTACGCCGGAACGTACCTCCCTCCTGGCCTGTGGTACTCGACAGACGGAGGGGAGACGTGGCAACGGGAAGGGAGCGGACAGGATGAGGATACAAGCCCCCATACCCGCCCCGTCTTCACCCTCCTTTGGGATGCCCGCCGCCGAAGATGGTGGGCCGGGACGGACGAAGGGCTCTTTTTCCGCTCCGAAGGAGCATCCTCCTGGCAAGCCGTCTCCAAACTTAACGGCCCCATCTACGCCCTGGCGCTGGACCGGGCAGGGCATCTCTACGCCGTCCAAGCCGATGACGGCCTCTACCGCCTCGAAGGAAGCGGGAGATGGAAGCTCCTGCGTAAAGAGCCACGTGCGCTGACGGCGGGTATCTCCCCCGACGGAACCCTGCTCTTGGGCACCGCAGGAAACGGCCTCTGGCTCAGCTACGACGGGGGGAAGCAGTGGACTGAAGCCCCGGAACTTCGGGGAGAGTACATCGCAAACCTGCTGGTGGACCCGGAAGAAGGCTCCTGGATGTACGTGAGCACTCTCAAGGGAGTGTACCGTTCAGAGGATTCGGGCCACACCTGGCAGCCTGTTTCCGCTCTGGGAAACCGTGCCTATGCCTTCGCCCTGGCCTCGGACGGGACCTTATACGTGGGGATGAAGGGATGCGTCGCCCGTTCGGAGGATGGCGGACGCACCTGGGCTTTCGGCGGCGAAGGGCTGCCTCCTAAATCCGAAGTGACGGACATCCTTATCGTAGATTGCGCCCACCGCCGGGAATGCCGGAAGGCCGAAGCCCCGTACATCCTGTACATCGCCACCAGGGACGGAGTATACCGCAGCACCGACAGGGGGCAAACCTGGCAGCGGCATCGGGCAGGGCTGGGCAATGTGGAAGTCGAAGCCCTTTCCTGGGATGGCAAAGGCGGAATCCTGGCCGCCACCAAGCTGGGCCTGTACCGGCAGCCTTCCGGAGCAAAGCAATGGGAACCGATGGCCCCGGCCTTCCGCTACAAGCACATCTACGCCCTCTCGTGCGATGCTACCTGCCGCACCATCTACGCAGGGATGGAAAGCGGATTGCTGCGGAGCACCGATGGAGGCTTAACCTGGGAAGAAGTGCCTTCCAAACTTAATCCCCTGGGGATGCCTGGCGTCCTGGCCGACCCTCTCGCTCCTGACCACCTGTTCATCAGGCTGGCCTTTGAACGCATCTACGAAAGTCACGATGGCGGGCGAACCTGGGAAGCCCTCTGGGATGGAATGGAGACCTATCACGTGGTGCTCTCTATGGCCCGTTCCCGGTCAGGGACATTCCTCGCAGGCACCCAGGATGGGCTCTTCCAATGGGACGAAGGAGGAAAAAGGTGGCAGAGGATTGCCTCCTCCCTTTCGGGCCAGAGCGTGTTCGCCCTGGCCTTTGACCCTCAGGGCAAGGCCCGTTATGCCGGAGCCACGGATGGCTTATGGTGCAGTTCGGGCGAAGGGCAGCCCTGGCATCGGTGTGGCCGTGGGGTGATAGAGCACACGGTCACGGCGCTGGCTGTCCTGCCCGGAGGGCACGTCTATGCGGGGACCCAATACGCAGGGCTATACCGCTCCTGCGATGGAGGGATAACCTGGCATCCCGTGCCGGGCATACCTGCGGAAGCTACCGTTAAAGCCCTTTTGGTGGATGCTGAGAAGGGCATCATCTACGCAGCCACCGACCGGGGCCTCTTTCGGGGAACAGATGCGCCCTGCCCGCCCGGTGAGGCCCAGGCGGAGGGCAAACCGGTGCCGATATCCGAACCCCTGAAATTGCTCAACCGTCTGCTTTCCCTACTCCGGGGTTATCCCCCTGCCCGTCCCTATCCTGCCGTCCACACCCTGAGGGCCGACGATGCCATCCTGCGGCAGGCAACGGAGGTGGGGTTCAGGGCCATAGTGCAGGTGTTCTCCTGGCGGGAAATCGAGCCCACCCGGGGAGAATGGCACTGGGAGTACCCCGACTTTCTGGTGCAGGCGGCTGAATTCTACGGCCTCGACCTCATCGCCCGCCTGGACCAGCCTCCCGATTGGGCGCTATGGGCCAGGGATGAGAGAAGCTGTTTCCCCTTCGACACCGAGGCATACCTTCGATTTGTAGGGATGGTGGCGCAACGCTATCGAGGGCGCATCAAAGGATACATCATCTGGAACGAACCGAACCTGGCCCTGGAGTGGGGAGCGCCACCAAACCCTGCTGCCTATGCCCGGCTGCTCCAGAAGGCTTACGAAACGGTCAAAAAGGCAGACCCTTTCGCCCTTGTAATCAGCGCCGGGCTGGCCCCTACCAACGAGCAAAGCACCCAGGCGATGGATGACCGAGTTTTCCTGGAAGAAATGTACAAGGCCGGTGCCCGGCCTTTCTTCGATGTTCTGGGTGCCCATCCATATGGTTTTGCCTATCCCCCCGAAGACCCTCACGGGGCTCACAGGGGGCTGAATATGAACCGGATCCTCGACTTGAGGGCCATTATGGAAGCCCACCAGGATGAAGCGAAGCCAGTCTGGGCCACCGAAATAGGGTGGACTACCTATGGCCTGGGAGAACACTCCTGGCTGACCGTGACCCCGGAGGAGCAGGCGGATTATCTGGT
>DRAO01000234.1 GCA_011041825.1 Chloroflexota bacterium | reverse complement strand
CTCCTCCTTGAGCACCTCGGACTTCAGCAGGCTCACTATTTCGGCCTCGGAGGTTCCAAGAGGTGAGATCCCCAGAAGCCCTGCCATCGCCCCCATCCGCGAGGCTATCGTCCCGAGGGAGGATTTCTCGCCCGAAATGGGGATGATCACCGCCTGAGAGCGGTAGATGTCCTCCACCAGGAGGGAGAAAACGGCCATGGAGAGGGCACAGAGAAAGGTCGCAAGGATGATGAGCCCCTTGTGTTTCTTCAAGACCTCCCAGTACCAGAGGAGATCCGGCTCCTCCTCTCTTATCTCCCACTGCTGGATCATGCGGAGTCCTCCGTGGAGAGCACCGGTCCCTTGTTATGACGGCCCGGGGGCATTGTCAAGCTCCTTTTTGGCTTAGAGGTCCATGAACTCCTTCAATCCCCATTTCAGCAGGGCCCTGGCCCCCCTCCGGTCCCAACGTCCCAAGATGGTGACTAAGGCCGAAAGAAGGACTATCTTCAGATCGAGCCACGGGCTCATCTTCTCGATGTAGGCGAGGTCGTATTTCAACCACTCCTTTTTATCCAATCTGTCGGCACAAAGTTGTCCCAGCCCTGTAAGGCCGGGCATTACTGAAAGCCTTTTGTCAAATCCTTCGATCGTTTGCTCATAGGTACGTTGCTCCTTCACTGCCAAAGGCCGTGGCCCCACAAAGCTCATTTCCCCCCTTAAGGATGTTCCACAACTGCGGCAGCTCATCCAGCCCCGTGGCCCTCAAGAACCGTCCCACTTTCAACACCCTTGGGGTCGCACTCCGTGGTGTATATGGGGCCCCGTTTCTCGGCGTCTTTCACCATGGTGCGGAACTTATAGGCTGTATAGACTCGTCCTTCCCTCCCCACCCGCTGCTGTCTGAAGAACACGGGAAGGCCGTCCTGGAGAATTATCCCCAGAGGGATAACTACCCAGAGCAGCAGCCACAGCGGAAAGAGCAGAACATGGGCACCGATTAGCAGTGCCAGGTCGAAGGCCCGTTTATAAGCCCCCCTACCCTTTTCCGTCGTCGGGTTCACATCTGATGATCCCCAACTCCTGCGCTATCACGAGGCACAAGAACCGGGGGATGTTGAGAAGGTACCGCCGCCAGAGGCGCCTTGGTTCCTGGCAGAGCCTGAAAAGCCACTCCAGCCCTGCCCTCTGCATCCACCGCGGGGCCTGTCGCTTGACCCCTGAGTGAAAGTCAAAGGCCGCCCCCACCCCGATCATCACGGGGACTTGCAATCTATCGCGGTGCTCGGCCATCCAGCGCTCCTGTTTCGGCGCCCCAAGGCCCACCCGTAGGATGTCCGGAGACGCCTCGTTTATCATCCTGACCACGTCTTCATCTTCTTCTGGTGTGAGGGGCCGAAAGGGGGGAGAGAAGGTCCCCACCACCTTGAGCCCCGGGAACCGCACGACAAGCCTCTCCGCCAACCTCTCGGGCACTCCCGGCGCCCCACCGTAAAAGAAGTGTTTGTAGCCCTTTGTTATGAACCGTTCACAGAGCGCCAGCAGAAGATCCGGGCCACAAACCCGGTCTACCCACCGAAACCCCTTCAGACGGCTCAACCACACGAGTGGCATCCCATCAGGGGTGGTTAGGCCACTCGAGTTGTGAATGCGCCTGAGCCCCTCATCCCGCCACGATTCCATTACCCCGTGCATGTTCGTGACGCAGACGTAATGGCGCTCGCCCCGCTCTATCCAGCCCTCTATCACCTCGAGGGCCTGTTCCATATTAATGGCACTTACCCCCACCCCGAGGATATTCACCCTTAGCGGGATTGAAGGCGAGTTGCCCACTCCCTCCCTCTAAAAGCCTCCTCTGGGTCACCCCCCGACAGATACGCCGTCCACCAACTTATCAAGCAGCTTTATGCCCAAATCGTAAACTTTTCGTAAACCATTTTCGCAAAGTTCCCTTTACGCAAAATATCGCCGGCCCCTACCCTGCCCCTTATATTTCACAAGGCCTAAGGCTTCGAGTTTTCTAAGCTTATTGAGCACAGCGGTTTTACTGAGCCCCACCCGTTTGGCCAGTTCCCCGCTTGAAAGGGATTCTTGCTTCAGGATGAGGACGATATTTCTCTCTATTTCGTCGAGTTTCGGACCTGCGCTTTTGAAGATCACTTCCGTTTTGATGGCTCCGGTGGAGATCTCCATTTCCGCGAAAGGATGCCTCGCAACCGCTTCCCGCATCCGGATGATCCCGTACCCGTATCGTTCGATGTAGCCCATGTCGTAAAGGAACTGACAGATCAGCGGATTGCGTGGGAGGTGTTCTGGGTTCTCGGGGTCCACACCTGCCGGGAAACTGCCAGGATTGCGTATGACGAGGCTGTCCTCTTTAAAGATTATTCTCACATCAGCATTGATTCGGTAATTGCGGTGAGCAAAGGCATTGATTATGGCCTCTCTCACAGCCTCCTCGGGATAAAGGGGAAGGGCTTCCCTTTTGGCCCCACTGCGCCAAAACACCTTCGATACTTTCCCAACAACCTCGTCATAGGCTTCATCGATGAGCCTAGGCAAAGGACCCCTCACTTCCAGAAGCTCCTCGGTCTCCATCTTCGGGGTGAGCCTTATAATTCTTGCCCCGGCATGGGGAAGGTATTCCTGGGGGTTGTCGGTAAAGAATAAAAGCCCTGCGATGGTGAGTTTTCCCTCTTTGACCACCTTCAATCTCGCGAGGTTGTCTTCAAGTCCACCCCTCATGGGGATACCCCGAACCCTCTCT
>DRAO01000387.1 GCA_011041825.1 Chloroflexota bacterium | reverse complement strand
CTGCCCTATGCTCTTGCCCTCCGCCTGCGCCTTCTCCTTGAGCCAGGCATACTGCTCCTTCGGAATCATTATCTGCAGCTTGTGCATAGCCATAGCTCCACCTCCTGTATTTCCATCTCCAGTTACACATATATCACGATGGGTGGGTTTTGTCAAGGCATAGCTATGGCTCCAGGAGCTTCTCCGTCGCCCCGAAGGCAGGCCTGGCCCATCCCACCACCCTGCCCCCGACGGTTCGTTTGCCGCATAGCCCCGTAAAGACAGTGGGCAACTTTGCGTACCCTTCCACCCTCACCTTCCTGGCCCATTAGGAAGGCCCCGACCCCTATTGGAGCATTGAAAAGCCTTGCAATTCACGGCTGTTTGTTGACAACCGTGTTAGTGAATGGTATAATTCTACCGAACTCTATAAGCGGGTATGTTTCAAGCACGCATCTCACCCTTTCAACACCTCCTGCAGTATGAGGTACGGGGATTTAGGAGCGGAGGTTTATTTCATAAACCCAGTAAAGTTAGGAAACAATCTTGCCTTATGGATTTTGAACTAATGAGCCGGTGATTTCCATGGGGGAAATAGGTAAACCTTACCCTCTCTTCCTGTAGCTAAGATGCTCTTGTCTTAACCCCCAGAAGCCTCCAGTTCCTATTTCCCCTGTGGGAACCCTCAAGGCTTACCAGGTTGAAATCCCATCAGGCAACGGATAGGAATAAAACTCTCCGTTCGGGAGAGATAACCTTTTCTTTGAGGAATGGAGAATGGCCAAGATTGTATCCATCCATTCCTTTCGTGGCGGTACGGGCAAATCGAACATCACCGCTAACATTGCCGCTCTGGTGGCCCGCAAAGGCCATCGGGTGGGCATAATAGACACCGATATACAATCCCCCGGCATCCATATCCTCTTCGGCCTCGATGAGGAGAAAGTTGACAAAACCCTCAACGATTACCTTTGGGATAGATGCGCCATCGAAGACGCAGCCTACGATGTCGGAGCTCTCCTCAAAGTGGGTAAAGGCGAGGTAGCTGTAATGGGTGGCGGCATCTACCTGATACCTTCCAGCTTGAAAGCAGGTGAGATCGCCAAAGTCCTCAGGGAAGGCTACGACGTGGGGCTCCTAAACGAAGGGTTCCAAAAGCTGATCCAAAAGCTCGAGCTGGATTACCTTTTCATAGACACCCATCCCGGCCTCAATGAAGAAACGCTCCTTTCCATAGCCATCTCCGACATACTGCTCATAGTGCTGCGGCCTGACCAGCAGGATTATCAGGGGACAGCAGTGGCCGTAGACGTGGCCCGCAAGCTGGATGTGCCCAGGATGTTTCTGGTGGTCAATAAGGTGCTGCCTTCCTACGATTTCGGCGAAGTGAAAGAGATGGTGGAAGAAGCCTACGGCTGTGAGGTAGCGGGAGTCCTGCCGCTATCAGAAGATATGGCGAGACTGGGAAGCTCTGGAGTATTCTGCTTAGAGTACCCGGAGCATCCCTTAACCAAAGGCTTCGAGGAAATCGCCACCAGGGTGATGGAATGAAAGCGTGGTTGAAATCAGGCATCTTGCGCAAGGTGTTGTTCGCCATCCTGTTCTCATCCCTGGTCCCTTTGACCTTGCTGGGCATCATCGCCTTGAGAGGCTACGCCGAAGGCGGTCGGAACGCCATCGCCCGCAGCAAGGAGGCCTTGGATAGGAAATCGGCAGAGGCTTTGGAACTCCGGGCCGTTATGGTGGCCAACGAGATCGCCCGGTTCCTCTACGAGAGGGAAGCGGATTTACAGACCGCTGCCCTCCTGCCCAAGACCCGAGAGGCGTATCTGGAGTTCTACTCCACCCACAAGGGGACTCTATGGAGGGTGACGGATGCCGGCGAGGTGAGGGAAGCCATCCCCCTGTATCGGGAGATGGCTTACATTGATGCAACGGGGCAGGAGGTCATCAAAATCGTGGATGGGGACCTCCTGCCGCCGGATGAACTGAAAAACGTCAGCGACCCTCGGAACACCACCTTCAAAACCGAGACCTATTTCGCCGAGACGAAGAAGCTCCCCCAGGGGGAAATTTACGTCTCGCACGTTCTCGGCTACTACGTGAGCAGAGCCGAGTTCGAGAAGGGGCGGCGCTTCGAGGGAATCGTGCGCTTTGCGACCCCGCTCTTCGATGACCAGGGCGATTTCGCAGGCATCGTGATGCTGGCCCTGGATGCCAGACACATCGAGGAGTTCACCGCCCACATCGTGCCCACCGAAGAGCGCTTCGTTGCTGCGCCGGACCCGGCCACCGGAAACTATGCTTATATAATTGACGACCGGGGTTACACCATTGCCCACCCCCTGGATTACCTGAAGGCGGGGTTGGGTCCCGACGGCAAGCCCCTGCCGTATGCCACCCGCCCTGAGGACATCGGCGTTTTGCCCACTAGGCTTGACAAGATAGGCTTCATAGACGAAAACCTGGCCGAGATACACCGCCGGGCAGTCAAAGGGGAAACGGGTTCCATCCAGTACTACTGGGGTGGGCACCACAAGTTTGCCGCCTATGCGCCCATACCCTATTACGGCGGGGGGTACGAGGAACCGGCTGGCTTCGGCTGGGTGGGCATCAGCGCCGATGTGGATAAATTCCACGAAGCCGCCAACCAAGTGGAGGAAGCCATAGACAACGAGACCCACAATCTCATCAATGGCACCTAAGTGGTCATCGCCGCCACCGTCCTAGGGATAATAGCCGTCGCCTTCCTCATGGCCAGCAGCATCACCGGCCCGCTCTT
>DRAO01000107.1 GCA_011041825.1 Chloroflexota bacterium | reverse complement strand
TTGCTCAAATGGTTCCCTCCGGCGAGGGCAGGTTAAAAAGCATTTTTTGAAGTGTTTTCTCGTGCGGGGGCTTCGCCCCCGCACGAGAAAACACCCCTTTTTTCTATCCCTAGCCTGCGGAGTAGTTTCCAACCCCGGAGTTTTTCAACACTCTCCGCTCCGTACTCCCTAGTATTCAATTGGGGCTGGGATTTCCTCGGGCTTCTTCACCTCCCCCTGTCTTAAGGTCCAAAGGATAGCCTCTTCATCGGGGGAATCGGCAAGGATTACAATCCTGTCACCGGCCAGAAGGGACGTTTCCCCCCTGGGTACAACGATGCGTCCTCCTCGCCTTATGGAAACCACAAGGCAATCAGAGGGCAGGTTCAACTCCTTAAGCTTCTTACCCACAGCGGCATAGCCTTCTTTCACCTCAAATTCCATAAGCTTTGCCCCTGCCTCCTCCTGCATCCGCATCAATTCCAGGTGCCGCCTCTTCTCCTCCAGGTCCAAGGCGGCCCGGGAATAGGCCCGGATGATGTCGCTCCGCCTCAACAAGCCCACAAGGCGCTTGGGGTTGGCCCGGGAGACAACGGGTATGCGGCCCACATCGAGGGCCCCGAAATGCCTAAGTGCATCCTCCAAAGTCTCATCGGGGAAGGTTACCCGCACGTTTGTGGTGCATATATCGGCCACCTTCCCATCCAGACGGCCTGAATTCACCGCTCGTTCCAGGTCGGCCAGGGTAACCACGCCGTACAATTCCCCGGCGCTATTCACCACGGCGAATCCGTGATGGTGGGTGGCATCGAAAAGGCGGGCTAAATCCCGCAAAGGCATATCAGGTGTGACGGTCACGAGCCTGGAAAGAGGGGTCATAGCATCCTCAACCTTTATGGCCTTCATCAAATTGACATCTTTCCCGGCCCGCAAGTCAACCCCTCGGCGCTTGAGCTTCCAGGTATAGATGTTCTCCCGGTCTATGAGGGAAGCAACCACGGTGCTTATCACCGTAGCGAGCATAAGCGGCAGGATGATGCGGTAATCCCGGGTCATCTCGAAGAGGATGACAATGGCGGTGATGGGAGCACGGGCAGCAGCAGAGAAGACCGCTGCCATCCCAACCAGAGCATAAGCCCCGGGGGCCGCTGTCCCTCCTGGCATCCAGCTATGAACCAGGAGGCCATAAGCTCCTCCCAGCATCGCCCCGATGAAAAGGGAAGGGGCGAAAACGCCTCCCGACCCACCGGAGCCCAAGGTGATGGAGGTGGCCAGGATTTTCATAAAAGCCAGGATGAGCAGGAGTGTCCAGGGGAGACGGGTGTACAGGGCCTGTTCAATGGTCTCGTAGCCCACGCCAAACACCTGGGGGAAGAAAGCGCCCACTATCCCCACCAGCACTCCCCCCGCCACCGGCTTGAACATCTCCGGGAAATGCCACGAATCAAAGATGTCCTCCAGGCCATAGAGGGTGCGGACGAAAGCCACTCCTACGACCGCAGCCAATAGGCCCAGGGCAGCGTAGAGGGGCAATTCTATCGGCGCCGCAGGAGCATAAGGGGGAATGGGGAAAGCCGGGACATCCCCGAAGAAGATGCGCCCGATGACGCTTGCCATCACCGAGGACAACACCACGCTTGAGAAATACCCCACGCTGAATTCACCCAGGATGATTTCCAGGGCGAAGAAGACCCCCGCAATGGGAGCATTGAAGGTGGCGGCGATGCTCGCTGCCGCCCCACAGGCAACCAGGTTGCGGATGCGCTCATCGGAGAAGCGGAAAATTTGCCCCATCGTTGAGCCCAGTGCCGAGCCGATTTGCACGATAGGGCCTTCCCGGCCTACCGACCCCCCTGTGCCGATGCAGAGGGAAGAAGCCAGCGCCTTTACCACTGCCACGATGGGCCTTATGCGCCCTCCTCGCAAGGCTACGGCTTCCATCACTTCGGGAACCCCGTGCCCCTTTGCCTCCCGGGCCAGGTAGTAAATCATAGGGCCGAGGAGGAGACCACCCAGGGCAGGGATGGGAACCACGCTGTATCGGCCTAAGAAGCTCAGGGATTCTCGCACGGGGCCAAAAGCCATCTGGCGGAAAGTGGCGATCAACCACCGGAAGACAACTGCTCCAAATCCCCCTCCCAGACCAACCAAAATAGAGGTAGTGATAAGGACGGCTGTCTCAGAGCCTATGAAACTTGCCCACCATTTACGTGCCAGACGCTGCACAGAGACCATCCTTCACCTCCACCCTTTAGCAATATAAAACGCCGCACCACCTTATCAGGCGAAACGGCGGAAAACCTCTCTATAACTCGCTCAAGATTTTAACACATCTGCACATTGATGTCAAAGTGCCACGCTGTTCTTGCTCAAATGGTTCCCTCCGGCGAGGGCAGGTTAAAAAGGCTTTTTGAGGGTATTTTGTTGCACGGCGGCGAAGCCGCCGTGCAACAAAATACCACTCTTTTTTTCCTTTGTTCCCGGGGGCAGGTTTAACCCCGGAGTTTTTCAACACCTCGTGCTACCGAGGGTGTTGAAAAAGTGCCACGCCGTTCTTCCTCAAATGGTTCCCTCCTGACGGGGGCGGGTTAAAAAGGCTTTTTGGGTATCTTCTGGCACGGCAGCGAAGCTGCCGTGCCAGAAGATACCTCTTTTTTTCCTTCTTTGCCTCACGGGTGGGGGTTGACCTCAGAGTTTTTCAACACCCTCCCGCAATGACTACTTGCCTTTTAAGGATGGGTAATGTATAATTGTGTTTAACTTTATCCAGAGGATGCTTAGACCTGTTT
>DRAO01000288.1 GCA_011041825.1 Chloroflexota bacterium | reverse complement strand
TGTCCAGGCACCCTCTCCGCATTCGCTCGACTTCCTCCCTTGAGCCTTCCACCCCCAGGATGAGCAAGCTGCCTCCAGGAAAGTATCCCTTTTTCTCCAGGTACCAGCTTACGATGCGGTCACGCTTCCCCTTCCATCCCCGGTGGACACGGCGCATAGCCCAGTAAGCCCCGGTTTCCCCCTCATCTGAGAGGCGCAAAGTGGCCGGGGAGAACCCCTCCTGAAGCATCTCCCGGAGGGCCTTTATCCCCTCCTCAAAGCCGGGGAAGAGCACCCCCCAATGTTCCATAGCCTCCGGAAGGGGGTGAACACGCATCGTGGCCTGGGTGATAATGCCGTAGACCCCTTCGCTCCCTATGAGGATTTCCTTTAAAGATGGCCCCGAAGCCGATGCAGGAACGGTCCTCGTCTCTATCAGGCCCTGAGGGGTGCAGACCCGGAGGCTTAAAACCATATCTTCAATCTTACCGTAGCCGGTTGATTTCTGCCCGGCGCTCCGGGTGGCAATCCACCCTCCCAATGAGGAAAATTCAAAGGATTGGGGGAAATGCCCCAGGGTGAAGCCCTCTTTATTGAGGATGGCTTCCAACTCCGGCCCCCTTATGCCCGCTTCAAAGGTGGCCGTCCCCGAATGTTTGTCCAGGGCTAATAGCCGGTTCAAACGGCGCATATCCACGCACACGCTCCCGGCGAAGCCCTCAGGGGTTACGGCTTCCACGCCACCAACCACTGTGGTGCCGCCACCGAAAGGTATGAGGGCCACCTTCCGGCGGATGGCGAATTCCATCAGGGTGCGGATTTCCTCCTCACTTCCGGGGAAGACCACGGCATCTGGAGCCCTCTTCACCTGATTCAGGCGCAGGCGAATGAGGTCGGGGTAGCTCTTACCCAGGGTGTGGCTGAGGCGCTCGGAATGAGCAATGGATACGTGCTTTTCTCCCACGATGTGGGCAAGCTCATCCAGCATCTGTGGCTTCAGGCGTACGGGAGGAAGGGATATTCCCTCCATAGGGGGGACGGGAAGCACCTCTTGAGGCTCAACTTGCAGCCCGTCCCGGAGAAATTTCCAGAAGAAGGGCCTATCCTCGAGGGGGTATGTGACATCTATATATCCCCAACCCCACCACCGAATTGGGCGAGTCTCCATAACTGAGCATCCACTGTAAACTATGGTCTTTGGATGGCGGCTACCTGCCGCCATCCAAAGACTATCTCGGCCAGGAGGTTACGCCTGCTTATTGGCCGATTTTGGGCAGGCCGTAAACCGTCTTCCAGCCGGGGCTTAACGGCTCCTTCAGGTAAGGCTCCATTTCCTCGGCTGAGCGGAGGGTCACCATCTCCACAGGCGGCACCGTCCCCGGTGGGAACTTTTCGAGAATCTGGTCGTGCAAGAGGGTCAGGTAGCGGAGGATGGCGGCAAGGGCCCTCTTTGCCTTCTTAGCCGAGGCAAGGGTGGGCTTCCCCACAACACCTTCGGGAGTTCCCTTCAACTCGATGGCCATATGCCCTTCCCCTTCTGACCAGCGGCTGGGGCGGCGGTACTGGTCAACGGCGGTATCAAAGTGGCCGCCAGGGAGGAAGCTCACAGGTTCGGTGTCCACAGCGTACTTCATATCCACCATCTCGGGGAAGAGGAGCAGTGCCAGGGATGTCTCTGCCTCCTCGGCGTGGATGAAGGGCGTCTCCCAGGGCCCACCCATATCCTTGGTTACGAAGAATTCCCTCACCGCCCGGTGCCAATCCACCACCCGGTATATGCCTGGGAGCTGGTAGCGTTTCATAAACTCATGGATAGTAGCTTCCAATACCCATAGCTGACCGTGGTTGTTGACGATGATTTGCTTGCGGAAGCCATCGTTCCACAGTCCCAGCATCACATCTATCAAGAATTCCTTGACAATCTCGTCCCGGATCACAATCGTGCCCGGCATACCAATGTGGTGATAAGGGTGAGCGCCGTACATCAATGGCGGCAATGCCAGGTTACAGGGTGCTCCTCGCTTGGCTGTATAGCGACGCACAGCCTCGACGATGAGGCTCACGAAAAGGGTGTCGGTGGCGCTGACCATATGGTCACCGTGAAGCTCCGTTGACCCCACGGGGATGAACACAATGTCATTTTTGCGGCGGTTCTCCACCAGTTGATGGCGGATTGTGGTCTGGATGTAGGAGCCAGGTTTAGCCCATTCGCATGGCGAAGGGATTCCATATTCGGACAGGATGGCATCAATCTCCTCGTCGCTGGCTTCCCATATCTCTTTTTTCAGGCGACCTACTTCGTTGTCCTCAAAGAAGATACCGGGTTTATCCGTCACGTAGTATCTGGTTTCCCCCGCCATTTTTATCCTCCTCGTATTTTCTGATTCTCCTTCGCCGGCTCAGGAGCCAGCTTGCCGTGATTAACCCTCCGGTCAACAAAGGGGAACCAGCGCAGAAGCCCGGTTTACGCTCCTTCGGCGGCCTCCCCACGACAGGGGTTATACGTTCGCCGCCTCCAGGCTTCTCCACAGGAACCCCCAGATATGCCTTCCAGCGAGCATCCAGTTCGTCAAGTCCGAAGCCATAGACCTCCTGCAAGGCATCTTCCTGATATGTGCCCTCCGCAAATTTTTCCAGGAGTTCCGTCATCTTATCCTTGCCGTATTCCTTGATGAGGAATTCCACCAAGCTGTAAGCCTCGGCGTAAAAGAGGTCCACTTTGGCAGGGTCGCCTACATAGCCGGAGAGGGAGCGCACGGAGATGAGTTCCCCGTTCTGGATAGCTCTCTC
>DRAO01000505.1 GCA_011041825.1 Chloroflexota bacterium | reverse complement strand
CGGATAGGGTGAACGAGTATGCAGGTGACGGTGCGGGTATATGCGAGTTTGAGACGACATCTGCCTGAAAAATACAGCAGCAATCCAATAGAACTAGAACTTCCCGAAGGCACCACCGTAGGGGAGATGATTGAAAAGGTCTTGAAACTCCCCCACGACTCCGTCAAGGTGGTGTTTGTGAACGGCAAGCATTCTGATTTTGACCAACTCCTCTCCGATGGAGACCGTGTAGGCGTGTTCCCGCCTGTAGCTGGCGGGTAGATTCATCCAGGAGGTGGCGACCCTCGGTTAATCCCCTTCCTCCTCCTCTTCCTCGGTGGAAGGGCTTTCGATGCGCTTTTCCAAGAGGGCGTAGAAACTCCCTCCCAGGTGGTGCAAGGGCTTTGCCTCTTCCTCCTCCAACTTCCATACTTCGTCAAAGATGCCCTCCACTACCGAAGCAGATACCACTTGCCCCACGAAAAGGGTGTGGTCCCCCACCGTAAAGGCATCCACCAGCACGCATTCTATGTGCCCCAGGCATTCCTCCACCAAAGGTACATCAATCTCTAAAGCATCAACGGGCGTGATGCCTGCTTTCTTGAATTTATCCACGTCCCGGCCCGAAACGGTCCCGCATATCTCCACAGCTTTGAGGAGCGAAATCCCCGGCACATTTATGGCGAATTGCTCGCTTTTCTTTATAAGGTCGTAGGTGAAACGGGCAGGATGGATGGCGATGCCAACCAGGGGAGGGGAGAAGCTCAACGGTGTTACCCAAGCTGCCGTCATCACATTGGCTTTATCCTTGTAATGGGAAGTCACCAGAACTACCGGCCCTGCATTTATCAGCCTTCCCGCCCTGGTTAAGGGGATTTCCACTTTCTTCATATCCACCTCCAACCTTGAAATTATGGTAAATTCTTTACGAAGGGGGCGGAGGACATCATAGCCACTGGGCCTTTGAGCCCGCTCTCGCCTGCCACCTTTCCTTACGGCGCATATTTGAAGGGGTGGCGGGCGGATTCACGCTCGGCAAGGAGTTCGTCCAGCACCGGGCGACCTTCGATGGCCTTGCGGATGGCAGCCCGCATCGCTTTAAAGTTGTTCAGCTCGATGCGCCTCTCTATGGAAGCAGCCGGATGGACGAAGACGTTGGCAATCATCACCAGGTCATCGAGCACTTCCTCAGGGAGTGTGCCGTGTTCTATCATCCAATCCACGGCTTTGTTTATCCCCCTGGCAGCCACCTCGTAAACCTGGTGGCGCTGGCGTTTGGTGCGCATCGTGATGGTGGGGACGAGGATAAGCTGAGGCCGCTCCCGGATTACAGCCAATTCGTGGCCGGGGCGTTCTTCCTTCAAGGCACGCCTGGCAGCTCTACCCACCGGCCCCTCTTTGATACCCATCACCAGGTCTATGTGGGCTATCTCCTGGAAAGGCGGCCCCGAAAACCCCTCTCCAGCGGCAAAGGTCAGGTCAAACCGTCGCTTTTGCACCTGATAGGCCACCGGGTAAGCCGTCTTGATAACCCTATCCCCCAAGACGTATTCAACTTCCCGGGCAGGCAGTTTGCCAAGGGCTTCCAGCTCGAAACGCAGCTCTTCCCTATCTTCCCTGCGGAAGGCACCACCGGGCATAATAGGATGACGAGAATCACCTACCTTCAATCCCATCATCCTCAGCCCCTCTTTGACGGCCTGGGTGGAGCCTTGCCGTACCACAATGCGCACCAGCTTCTGGACCTTGCGCTGCCATTCCTGGGCGGTCTTCCTATCCCCGGACTGCACGGCTCGATAAATCTTCTGCCATATATCGGGGATGAGGTTGGCCGAGGCCAGGATTGCCCCGTCGGCACCGGCAAGGAGGGCTGCGGCCACCGTTTCATCGTGGCCGGTGAAGATGCCCACCTTGCCACCCACCTTCTCGAAGAGGGCCATAAGGAAGGGGATATCACCCGAAGAATCCTTGATGCCCACCACATTCTCCAGGTCGAGGAGCATTCCTTCGGCCGTCCACCATTTGTAATGGGTTCCCGCACACTGGGGGATGTTGTAGAGGATGATGGGGAGGCCAACTTTGTCCACCGCCCGATAATGGTCGTAAACTTCGTTAAAGCTGGGCTTCAGGTAAAAAGGAGCTACTACCAAGGCGGCAGTGGCCCCTGCTTCTTTCGCAAATCGGGTCAATTCCACTGCTTCCCTGGTGGAAGGAGCTCCGGTGCCAGCCACCACCGGGACTTTACCGCCAGCTTCGTCCACTGCAATCTCTATGACCCTCTTGCGTTCCCCGGTGGAGAGGTACACAAACTCGCCGGTAGTTCCGGCTGCTACCAAGCCATCCACGTGGGGCAGGAGGAAGCGGATGAGCTCCCTGTAGGCTCCTTCGTCAACGGAACCGTCCCTGTTAAAAGGGGTCACCAGGGCAGGGAATATGCCCTTGAACCAGGAGGGTTTCTTGGTCATATCAGCCTCCGTTTTGAGAGATTTTGGTTATCCTTTCAGCCTTCCCGTCTGCGCTGGGGAGCTAGGGGTTTTTCTAGGCAGCAGCTTCGCCGCTGCCTAGAAAAACCCTTTCCTTTCTCCTTTTTCTTTCGTCAGAAGGCATAAATGCCGATTCTATTATAGCACACAGCCAGGGGAAGACAAATCCACCCCTTTTGGTTGTCCGCTAGCACAGGAAGCGAGAAATGGAGGTAAAGATTTGGGAAAGGCCGAGCAGGCAAGCGAAGAAAAGGGTTAGAGCCCCCGCCCCTATCGTACACTTAAGGAAATCGGCACGGGAAAGCCTTTCAGCCTGTACTGCT
>DRAO01000335.1 GCA_011041825.1 Chloroflexota bacterium | reverse complement strand
CTAACTACCTGGTATGCTTTCAGGTTGCTCGACCGGTTGGATTACTATTATTATTCAGCATATTGATGTTTTGGCACGGCGCCAATAGGAAGGCCAGGGCTAAAAGCCCCGGCCTGAGCAGTGAAAGCCCGCTGGAAGCGGGCTTGTTCAGGGCGCTTCCAGCGCCCTTTCCCTGCTCAGCCGGGAGCTTTGAGCTCCCGGCCTTTCTGCTGGCGGCTATGCCAGTATGAGCGAATACCTTTTTTGGGGAGGTAGCGGATGAACAGGAAGTTAAATTTCATCGCTAAACTCATCGGTGTCCTGCTGGATACCTTCGACAGGGGCGTTCCCTTGCCGGGTGTAAGCAGGGCCATAAATCCCCTTTACCTCTTCATCATCTTAACCATTGCTGTGACGGGGTTTTCCTTTGGGGTATGGTGGATTAACCGTCCGGTCTATGCCGATGTATCCGAGCAGAAGTTCCTCATCATCCACGATAGTGCCGACCGCTATGGAGAGATGTGTTATCGGGAAACGACCAAAGCTCTGGACTACGCTAAGATAACCTATGATTCCCTTGACCTATCCGAAGGGAAAGAATTGCCCGATTTGGACTCTTACCTGGGCCTTATCTTTACCACCGAATCATTATACAAACTTGATGAAGAAGCCTGTAGGAGGATCAAAGTGTTCGTGGCTGAAGGGGGAGGGCTGACCGTGCTTTACGTGGGTTGGAATCCGCATTTCAAAGACCTCTTTGGCATTGCCAATGAGCCCAATATCATCGAGACCGAAAAGGGGATGCGCTTCAAGGAAGATTTCTTCCCCGGTGTGAAAGGGTTAGAACTCCCTGAAGAGAGATTCCCCTCTCTGCCCACATTGAATGCTACCCTGGATGTTCACCTGGTTAGTGGTAATAGAATACTGGTCACCTCGCTCTCCGGCAACAGGCCCCTGATGTGGGTGCGTGATTACGGGAAAGGGCGGGTCCTCTTCTGGAATGCGCAGTGGCTCTCGGATATGGAGACCAGGGGGTTCATCGTGCAGTCCATCCTGGCCACCCCGGGGTTAGCCGTGTCTTCCATCGCTAACATAGGCCTCATCCAGATTGACGACTTCCCCCAAGAAGTCATAGTAAAGGAATTAGAGCCCATAAAATCGGAATACAACCTCTCAATGGTTGAATTCTACGAGAAGGTCTGGCTGCCGGACATCCTTGAATTGGGGCGGAGATATGACCTCAAATATACCAGTTTTCTGATCTTTAACTACAATGAGAGGACTGAGCCCCCTTTCGACTTCAAAGGGTGGGAGCAAGCTAAAGTGCAAATTGGCTGGCAGAAGATGCCGTACGGTATCTTTGTGAGCCATCAGTTATCGCAAAGGTCGGATTGGGAACTGGGTTTGCACGGTTACAACCACAAATCCTTAACCCTCAAAAATTGGGGTAGTGTGGACAGGATGGTGGAGGCTCTGGAGGAGGCAAGGGAGAGATGGCTTAAGGATAGCCTGGGTGAATTGCCTTTTTCCTACGTCCCTCCCCATAATATCTACGATGCTGCCGGGATGGAAGCCCTGGCCGAGGCTTTCCCCTCGATAAAAGTGGTCTCGGGGATGGCTATTGGCAAATTCGAGGAAGGCAGCAACAGGGAATTCGGCCCCGAACCTTGGCACGAGGGCTTTTTCGATATACCACGCTGGACCTGGGGTGAGGTGCTCGATAGCGAGAACAAATTCCGCTTCCTCTCGGAGATAGGTACCTTTGGCATCTGGACCCATTTCATCCACCCCGATGATGTCTACCATACCCCTCAGAACTATCCCGAAGCCGAGAAGTGGCGAAACCCGCATTCGCTCCCCTGGCGGGGTGACCATACCGGAGAGAAGAATGGCCTCTACTACGGGTTAGTAAAGTGGTTCGAGTTCGTCCGCAAATATTATCCCTGGCTGCGCTATATGACCACTAAAGAGGCGTATTATGAACTGCGGAAATACCTGGACATCGAAGCGAGTTACACCCTGAAGCCCGATGAGGTCATAGCTAAATTCTCGGATTACCCCATCTACTTCCAGGTCCGGATAAACGATGGACGCACACTGGACTTAAACAAGATGAGCAATTGCCAGTTGGTGGACATTTACGAAGGAGAGGGGTATACTATCTATACGCTCAGGGCTGTGGGAAGGGAAGTGCGTTTGAAGTTGATACTGCCGGGGGAATTTTAAAGGCAAAAACCCAGGGAGCACACAATGGAATTCTCTTGGTATATAGAGGAGGGGAAAGGCTTGTATGCCCTGCTCCTGAGGTTAGAGCGGGCTCAGGAAATTCTCATCGGTAAACTGGGTGAATTTCCCTTTCCTGCCGGTATGTACATTTACATAGGCAGCGCCTGGGGGGCGGGAGGTTTTCAAGCCCGTCTGCAAAGGCATCTAAGCAGGGCGGGGCGAAATCCGGGCAAAATGCACTGGCATATTGATTACCTCTTGCCCTTCGTCTACCCAGAAGGGGTGCTTTTATTCCCCAGATGGAAATGTGAATGCGCATTGGCCGCATTAGTGGCAGCCCTCCCCGGGGCATCGAGGTTCCCTCCTGGTTTCGGCGCCTCGGATTGCGGTTGTCCTGGGCATCTTATTTTGATGCGGTGAAAAGGGGCTGTTTGGCGTTTAAAGTTGACAAACCTGCATAACCCTGCTAAAATCCATCCCGTTAAATGGCGTGGCGCTTTTTCACACCCTCCTTATTTAGTAGAAAACCGCTCTTTGGAAAGTAAACATAAAGCGGGGGTGCAGGGGGCGGAAGCCCCCTGCCGGGGGG
>DRAO01000160.1 GCA_011041825.1 Chloroflexota bacterium | reverse complement strand
TTATTGAAGAGCAAGCCAATTGTAGGTAAACCTCTCGGATTTGAGGATATTTGCGGTCCCAGGTGTGTTGGGATAGAACTTTCGCTCTTCCCCGTTGCCCCATTGCCGCCGCCTTTTCCGGGTGATCCAAGAGATAAGCGATGGCCTCCGCCAGGGCTTCTATATCCCCAAAAGGCACCAGCAAACCGTCCTTTCCATCCTCGATTACGTCTGTTATCCCCCAGGCTTGAGCTCCTATCACCGGTTTGCCGTAAAGCCAGGCTTCTAAGTAGACAATGCCAAAGGAATCGGTGCGAGATGGCATCACCAACACGTCCCCTGCCGCCAACAGGTCTCGCTTCTCCTCATCACCTATCGTCCCCAGGAGCAAGATTCGCTTGCGGACTTCCTCGGGAAGTCCCTGAAAGTAGCGGCGGAAGGGGTCAAGCATATCACCGGCCAGCACCAGGTGGGCCGTACATCCCCGGCTCCACAGCCGTGCCATAGCCTCTATGGTGTGCATCACGCCCTTGTTGTAGGACATCTTCGTAATGGTGAACACGATAGGGCCGTTTAACTCGTGGCGCTTACGGAAGCGCTCTCCATCGCCCCCCAGGACCTCATCGGGGTTGACACCGGGGCCTATCACGTGAATGCGCTCCGGGGGCACACCGTGCTGAAGGTAAAAATCCCGCTCGGCCGGGGTCTGGGCGATAACGGCATCGCTCTGGCGCACGAGTTCAATCTGGTGGCTCATTGTGTAGAAACGGCTCAGGGAATCCTTGCCCGGTTCCTCGCCCGCCCCCAGATGGGTCAAAGGGTAAATGACGAAAGGTATCCCCCGCCGTTGGGCGAAACGCAAGCCTGCTTCCAGAAGCGGCTCAAAGCAGATAGTCATCCCGGCCACCAGGTCGAAGGGCTCATCGGTGGTCTCCAACCAATGCCATAGTTCAGGCACCCAGGGGGTGAAACGGGCCAGGCGGAATTGTAGCGCTGTTGCATTTACAGGGCATTCGGATAGAAGCAGGAGAAGGCGGCGGATGGCAGGGTAAATCAACCCCATTGCGGGCAGATGCCGCACCGGGAAACGGAGGATGCGGACGTTATGGTGCTGGGTTTCGCCAGAGGGCAAAGCCTCTTTGCGGGGATTCCAGAAGTACTCGAAATCTCCGGCATCCGTTGTGGCTACGGTAACACTATGCCCATCCCCAACCAAGCGTGTGGAAATTTCCCTCAGGTAAACCTCTGCCCCCCCTTGTGTTGGCCAATAGCGTTGGATTATGTGGAGGATGCGCATCGTTCCCCTTCCCCGGCCTGCGGGACGGGCTTAACCCCGGAGCTTTTCAACGCCTTCCCCCGAGGAGAAAGTGTTCTCTAACGCTGCCAAGAGCATTAGAGGATGTCCTGCTCCTCTCCTTACCATCAGGGTATAACGCTCAACCACCTCTTCCGGAGTTCCCAGTAAATGTGGGTGAAGGGGCTAAGCTGGCGGTTGAGCCTTTGGAAACGGGCCACTTCCTCGGCAAAAGAAGGGCCTTCCTTGCGTACCCGTTCTTCAAATAACTCCCTTGCATACCGGTAGAGTTCGATGTCAAGCTCATTAGCCTGGATAATTGCCTCAAGCGTCTCCTGTGGCAGGTCCTCTTTCCTGGGACGGTTAAAGGATATATTCTGTCGAGCATAGAATAATTTCCGCCAGCCAAGCGCCCTCTTCAACAAGATGAGAGTTTTGTCAAACTCTTCCGTCAACCCAACCACGACGAAATTTTCCCGTAAGTTCCTCTTGGCAGCCTCCAGCGCTTCCCGTGGGCACTTACCAAATCCAAATTCGTGACCGGTTTCCATCATTCCCGATAACAAACGGGTTTGGGCATTATCCACCATCGCATCAGCTTCGCTCTCGATGAATTCTTTTAAGCTCATATCATTGGATACAACAAGATTATGACAATAATGGTGGGGTGTACGGCGGATAAAGATAAAATGGTAGTAAGAGATCACCCGCTCTATCGGCTCACGTAACACGGTGATGTAAACAGAGGGTTGAGGGAGGAACCTGTGCAATCCATAACCCTGATGGCCTCGGAGCATACGGATTTCCCCTTTACGGGCATCGCTTAAACCCTTGAAATCCTCAATGGAGCCGTCCTTCCAGAGGGTGTATATACTTCCCCTCTGGTAATTCTGGTCAATGATGTGATACAGGGTGGTACCGCCCGTTTTGGGAATGTGTACGAAAATGACCGTTTTGTTGATGTAAGGGCTCCCTTTCATATATTTTCTCCAACAATGGCGGAAGAGAGTTCCACACTGTAGTGCAAAAAGCCAAGCCTGGAGCTCAAAGCTCCAGGCTAAGCGGTGGAAGGGCGCTGGAAGCGCCCTAAATAGCCCGCTTCCAGCGGGCTTTTACCGCTAAGGCTGGGGCTTTTAGCCCTCGCCCAGGCTTCTGCTGCTAAGCTGAGGCTAGAAGCCTCAGCCTTATGATTGTTCCGTTTGCCTCAAGTGAGCCTGTAACTCCGCCATCTGCTCCCTCAGGAACTCGATTTGCTCCCGCTGGAATTGAAGCTGTTCGTTCAAATACAGGAACCATTCCCCGTAAACCCGATTGACCTCCCCCTGCTTACTTGCAAGCTGATTCGCATAAAATAAAACCAGATTGTGCAGAGCAATACGGAGCTGCCTAAGGAGTCCCCCCAGGACAGGGATTTCTGACGGACGCACATTTGGCTCCAGACGAAGGTTTCTGGGCCTCATCACTTCTTCTATCTCAGCCGGGTCTCTCCACAGGGCTTGTTCATCATCGGCCCACATCAGGGGC
>DRAO01000482.1 GCA_011041825.1 Chloroflexota bacterium | reverse complement strand
ACCTTGGCCTTCCTTATCGAGGCCTGGAGCCTGGCGTTGAAAGCTGAGGGCCTGAAAGCCTGATTCATCAGGCTCTTCAAGCCACCCCTGGAGTATCGGACAAATGCGATTATGGTCAACCCCAGGACATTCTGGGAGCGGAGCATCCTTAACATAGCCAGCAATCCCCAATGCCTTCTATCAGGGTGCTTTCGGTGCCCCTCCAATGCCTTACGAGCTAAATTAAGGCGAACGGTTGCGGGGCTACATCCCGGATTGCAAGGGTAAAGTAACCGTAAATGTGCTCCCCTGGCCCGGGGTGCTCTCAACGGTAATGGTTCCACCGTGGGCTTCCGTAATTTGCTTGGCTATAGCGAGCCCCAGCCCCGTTCCGAAAGCGTTCTGCTCGGAGCTGCCCCGGTAGAATTTCTCGAATATATGAGGCAATTCCTCCGGCTCAATGCCTATGCCCGTGTCTCGAACCGATACCTCTACTGCCCTATCCTTTAAGGTGGCCTTCACCTCCACAAGTCCCTCATCCTTGTTGTATTTTATTGCATTGCTGAGCAGATTGAGGAGTACCTGCATAAGGCGCCTTTCATCGGCCATAATAGGGGGCAAGTTGCGGGGTATCTGGATTTTTATCTTTATCCTGCGGGCCTCGGCCTGAGGGCGAACGGTTGCCACGGCCTCTTCTATGAGGTGACGGAGGTGGACGAGCTTTTTGCTCAACCGCACCCGCCCCGATTCCAGGCGTATCAAATCCAGGAAATCATTTATCAAGGAGTTAAGCCTGGAAGCCTCGTGGCTTATGGTCTCCAGGAAACTGCGCCTCAGGGCGGGGTTCAAATCCGCCTGTGTGAGCAGCAGCCTGGTGTATCCAATTATCGAGGTCAGGGGGGTGCGCAATTCATGGGCCAGGATGGCTACCAGGTCGCTCTGTTGGAATAGGCGGGCATTCTCTATGGCTATGGCCGCCTGGGCAGCCAGGGTGGTCAATACCTCTACATCCTCTTCGGTGAAAGGTTGGGAACCCTTTTTATTGAGCACCTCCAATGCCCCGATAACTTCATCCTTAACCTTGAGGGGCACCCCCAGGATGGAGCGGGTGCGGAAACTGGTCAATGTGTCCACGTGCCTGTAAAACCGGGGGTCCTTATCCACATCATCTATGATGAGGGGTTTGCCCTCCTTCACTATCCAGCCAGCTATGCTCCCCTCAAGGGGAACGGGAATCCCAACCAGGGCGCTTTCAGTAACCCCTGTGGCTGCTTCGAAGTAAAGTTGGCCAGTGCTTTTATCGAGCAAGAGGATTGAGCTGGCTTCGGTGTTCGTCAGTTCCGCAGCCACACGGGTTATCTTGATTAGCAATGGATGGAAGTTCAAGGTGGAACTCAAATCCCGACTTATCTCCAGGATACGTTCTAACTGGCGGATACGTTCTTTGAGCTTTTCCACCTTCTCGCTCATATCTCCCACCTCTTTGGCGCTTGTGTCAGAACCTCAGTCCCTTCCTCTTTTACCAGGACCATATCCTCAATCCGTATCCCGCCCCATCCAGGAATGTAGATGCCGGGCTCCACAGTGATGATGCACCCCGCCTCCAGCGTGTCCTCAGAGAGCCTCCCAACCGCAGGTTTTTCGTGAACGGCGAGGCCCACCCCGTGACCCAGGTTGTGGCCGAACTTATCGCCATATCCCGCTTCATCTATAACTTGCCGGGCGATAGCATCAGCTTCTCTGCCTGAGATGCCCGCTTTAATCCTCCGTTCGGCTTCCTCCTGGGCCCTGAGCACGATTTCGTAGATTTCCCGGAAGCGTTCATCGGGGGAGCCAAGCACTATGGTACGGGTCAGGTCGGAGCAGTAGCCGTTGACCACGCAGCCCAGGTCCATAACGATGGGTTCCCCTTCCTCTATGGGCTTATCCGTGGCTTTAGCATGGGGCATAGCCCCGTTTGGCCCCGAAGCCACGATGATATCGAAGGCCAATTTCTGGGCTCCGTGGGTGCGCATATATACTTCCAGTTCCCACGCCGCTTCCTTCTCCGTCATCCCTGGATGGATGCATTCACATATGTGGGCGAAGGCTTCGTCGGCGAGGGCCACGGCCTTGCGGATGGCCTCCACTTCTTCGGGGGTTTTTACCATCCGTATTTTCTCCACCAGCCCCTTGGTGGGCACCCATTCCACACCTTTGGCAGCCCTTTGCCACTCCTCGTACTGGGCCACCGTGAGGTGCTCGCTCTCAAAGCCCAGCCGTTTTACCCCTGCATCGGCTAGCATTTCAGGTAGCACTTCGGTGAATTTTCCTTCGATTTTCACCAACTCGAATTGAGGGCACTCTCGTCCCACCTGCTCGAAATAACGGAAGTCGGTGGCTATCAGGGCAAAGTCCGGGGTGATGAGGAGCACCCCGGCTGAACCGGTGAACCCCGAGAGGTAGCGGCGGTTTTCCGGCTGGGTGACCAGAAGGCCGTCAAGTCCCTCAGCGGCAATGGCTTCACGGAGTTTCTCCAGACGCATAAGCACCTCCAGATGAGAAGAGCTATGTTCTCCGATAACTGCACGAAGAAGGGCGCTGCCCTTTTACCTCAGGATAATGGGCAGGAAAACCCGGGAATATACCAGGGTCACAGCCTCTCCCTCGGGCGAGAAAGGCCCTACGTTACCGGCTTTATCCCAAGCCCGGACCCGGAAGGCGTATCTGTGCCCGAATTCCCCCGTGAATAAGGCCTTGGTCTTTGAAGTGGCCGTAAGCCAGGAAGCCCAATCCCCTCCGTCCTTACAATATTGTACATCATATCCGGCTATTCCGGAAAGGTT
>DRAO01000165.1 GCA_011041825.1 Chloroflexota bacterium | reverse complement strand
CCCCCGGCAGTCCGATGATGAAGAAGCCGATGGTCTCCATACCGACTTCTTTGGCCCACTTGAAGGCATTCCTTATCTGCTCTAGGGTCAACTGCTTATGGATGACCTCGTCCAGAATCCTTTGATCGCCGCTTTCCACTCCAAAGGCCGTCCTGATGCAACCAGCCTCCCGCATCTTGCGAAGGAGTTCTTTGTCCACCAGGTTAGCCCGAATCCCGTTTATCATTATCCAGGGGATGCGGTTGAGCTTCTCCTTGATGAGCAAATCGCATATACGGATGACCCGTTCCCGGTCAATGTTGAAAGTGTCATCCAGCACTCCTATCTCCAAGGCCCCCATTTCTTTGACCAGCCAGCGCCATTCGGCCACCACATTTTCGGGCGAGCGCATACGCCAGCGCCTGGGGCCGATCTGGCTGCAATATGAGCACCGATAGGGGCACCCCCGAGAGGTCATTATCGGAAAACTGCGCCCCGGTGGGAGGTGGTCAATGGTAGGCTGGAGGTTGGTGTAGAGGTACATTTTGAAACAATGGTAAACGGGGAAGGGAAGGGAATCCAGGTGTTGGATAACGG
Organism: Chloroflexota bacterium; assembly: GCA_011041825.1. Lineage (GTDB taxonomy): Bacteria > Chloroflexota > Anaerolineae > SpSt-600 > SpSt-600 > HyVt-206. The sequence continues at coordinate 2,248 of DRAO01000165.1, read as the reverse complement.
GTCGGTCGGGGGTGGAGACGATTTCGCCGGAAGGGGTTTTGAAGGTGAGGCCTTGGATTTTTTCCAGGTCCTCAGGCTTGCAACCCTTTTCCAAAGCGGAGATCAATTCCTCCGAGGTGTACTCCCCTTCTCCCCTCACAACTATATCCACGGCAGGGTGGGATACGGAATCCTCAGGGAGCAGGGTGGGATGCACTCCCCCTAGGATTACAGGGATGTCACACAATTCCTTGATTTTCTCAGCAACCTTCCAGGCCCTCTTTATCTGAACGGTGGTGGCCGTTATGCCCACCACATCTGGGTTGAAATTCCGCACCACTTGTTCGAGAGGTTCGGGGTCCACTTCGCCATCATAGGCACGAACTTCGTGCCCTTTGGATTCGGAGATAGCGGCGAGATAGGCCAAGCCCAGAGGCGGTGAAGCCCTCGTTTCGATTGGGATGTTGTAAGGGGGGTTGACCAGGAGGATTTTCACCAAGCCACCTCCAAAATTATACAATGATGAACCCGTCAGCTTCCAGGTGCTTCTTTATGTTGGAGGCTTCGTTCTCAGCCTCTTTCAGGGCATCGAAGCTCTTCTCCATAGTTACGTAGACATCTTCGGGGATTACATCTGCCTTCAGGATGATTTTGTATCCAGGGCGAGCCAGGACCTCATCACCTTCACCTTCCTGGAGCACCATATCTGGGGCCACAGCCAGTGATACCTTGCTCCACCCCAATTCTCTGAGCTTCCCCTTAAACTCCTCCAGGGAGTTCACCTTTACCTCCTGAGCGCCTCTGGCGGCCATTTCCCTTATCCGCCTATCAATTTCCTGTTTGGATTTCCTCCCCATATCTCTTATCCTCCTGTGGTTTTAGATAAACTTGGTATAGCGGCGTTCCCCGATGTCCTTAAACCCTTCCCCTATTTCAGGGGTGTTGGCCCAGGCGGCGAGGTCTTGCATAATCCTGTAATAGAAGAGCGCAAGTTGGTCCCCTTTGGTCTCAACCTTGTAGACGATGTCTCCTCGACGCTCAATAAAATGCCCGTTAAGCACACAGATGGCATCAGGAAGTTGCCGGAAGCTGTAGGTTTCCGCAGCTTGAGTTAGCCGCTTGCGGATGGTGGCTTCTCTGGCACTGGGGTTGAAGGCAAATATATACCCATTTATACGGGGGTCAATGGCTTTCACCACAGCGATGTTACGCAGGGCCTCAGCTAGAGCACTGGAATACAATGTGCTTTTAACCTCTATGGCAGCCACCACGCTCTCGGAGCTGCAAACCACCACCTCGCCGGTCTGAATGATGGGGGCATAGAAGAGGGAATCGTATATGAGCACATCAATCTGACGGCTGAACTCCACGGCTTCAGCAAAACCCTTACGAGGTATCACGAAACCAGTGCCCACTGTGAACCTGCTGGGGACGTAAGTTTTCAGGAATTCCCTCAGCACCTCTTCGTTTTGAAGCCCCCGGGTTAGGGAATGCTGGATGAAAGCAAGGGTGCTTATCCGAGATTCCATCGTATCTGCTATGCTCCCATAATAATCCCTTAAAGTCACCATCTATTCCTCCATAATTCATTGTGATATAGAGCCCAAATTAACCCCGGTTAGATGCAGGGCTACCGCTGAACAATGGCTCTCTGGGTTTTTAATTATACCAGAATTTCTCAAAAATGCTAATTGTGTATGGTCCGGGGGTGTTGAAAAACCCTTTAACTGAAACTGCCTCCGGGGCAGGAGAAGGGATAAAGAGGGCATTTTCTTGCACGGCGGCGAAGCCGCCGTGCAAGAAAATGCTTCCTCGCTTCTTTCCCCTTCTTTGCCTCACAGGAGAGCGATTTATTGAAATTTGACAATTGTGCAAAAAATTGTTATACTTTCGTTCCGGAAGCGGCTGAGATGCGCTTGACTTGACGGCTTTTCCATTTATGGTATAATGGGATTGCAATGAGCCCACGTAGCTCAGTCGGTAGAGCAACGCCTTGGTAAGGCGTAGGTCACCGGTTCAAGTCCGGTCGTGGGCTCCAAAGTATTAAAAAGAAGGGAGGGAATGGGAGATGTCCAAGCCAAAGTTTGTTCGGACGAAGCCACACGTGAATGTGGGGACGATAGGGCACATAGACCATGGGAAGACGACATTGACGGCGGCGATAACGAAGGTATTGAGTTTCAAGGGGTTAGCGAGGTTTGTGCCCTTTGAGGAGATAGACAAGGCGCCTGAGGAGAGGGCGAGGGGGATAACGATAAACATAGCGCAT
>DRAO01000242.1 GCA_011041825.1 Chloroflexota bacterium | reverse complement strand
GATGTGGTCAGCCCCCTCATCACCAAGTACCGTTACCATGAGATTACCAAGGATATGGGAGGGTTGACCACCCTCTTCCCCCTGGTCCGCTCTATTGAAGTAGCTTCCTCCCATCCGGAAGGGGTTTCCATTGCCAAGCTGGTCCGAACCAGCGCCCAGAGCTGGGGTGAGACCAAGTGGGAATCCCAGCACGTCACCTTCAACGAAGGTGAGGATGTCAAAGGGCCTCTGGATATAGCCGTTGCTGTGGAGAAGAAAATCAAAGGCGAAGGCAAGGAGGAGAAGGTTGCCCGGCTCATCCTGATAGGGGATTCCGATTTCGTGTCCAATGGCATCCTCAACTCCATCAGGGGTGCCTTTGGCAATGCAGACCTCTTCCTCAACGCCATCAATTGGCTGGCCGAGGAGGAAGCCCTCATCTCCATAAGGCCCAAGCCGCCTCAGGAGAGGCCGCTGCTGCTCACGGCTCCCCAGAGGCGTTTCGTGATGTATTCATCCCTGGGCCTCCTGCCCCTTGCTGTGTTAATAGCAGGGGGGCTGATGTGGTGGAGCCGGAGGTAAAAAACCCTTGACAAAGGGAGGTGAAGGTGTTATTATGAAACTCAGAGGCACACTTATCCTGCTGGCGCTCCTGGCTCTGCTGGGCGGATACGTGTATTTCTTTGAAGTTAAGAAGCCTGCGACTCCTGAGAAGAAAGCTACAACCACCGTTACCGTGCTTGACCTCCCTTACAGCGATGTGGTGGGGGTGGAAGTCAGAAGCGAAGATGGCGAAGCCAAATTGGCCCGGCAGCCAGAAGCCGGATGGAAAGTGATGAAGCCCAAAGAGAAAGAAGCCGATCAGGACCGGGTGGAAAGGGTTATCAAAGGGCTCTCACCTTTAAGAGCTACCCGGGCGTTGACCGAAGCGATGGACCTAAAAGCTTTTGGCCTCTCGGAGCCTAAAACCAGCATAACCGTGACCCTCAAGGATGGCTCTGAAGAGGTTCTTTTAATCGGCGACAAGAATCCGGCGGGCACTGCTTACTACGTCCAGCGCAAGGGAGATGAGGCCATTTATCTGGTTTACACCTCTGTCATTGATGGTTTCAAGCGTATGGTGACAAACCCGCCTTTTAAACCTACGCCTACACCCAGTCCTACCTTTACGCCAGCAACTGAAGCTACATCCACTCCCACGCCTACTGTGGCGCCGTCACCCACGCCTGGAGAGTAGCGGTTTATTTCCAACGGTGGCGGGGCTGCTCTCAAAAAGTAGCAAGTAAGGGGTTCTTTGGGCGGCAGTAAAGTGCCGCCCAAAAGATTGTGCCAAAAAACCTTATGGGGTGATGGGGAAATGGCCAGGAGAAGACGCAAAGATGAATCGGAGGAACTGAGGGAACTTGAGGAACTGGAAGCCTTGGAAGAAGCCGAAGAGATTGATGTGATAGAGCACCTTTTAAGCCTTGGCAGGGCTCATGGCTTTGTGACTTATGATGATGTGCTGGAAGCCCTTCCTGACGCTGAAAATAATCTGGAGCGGTTGGAAGACATTTTCAGCGTCCTCTTTGAACAAGGGATTGAGATTGATGAAGGGCCTGAAGCCGCCCAGGGGAAGAAAGGAGATGGCAAGGCTCCCGTCTCTCAGGAAGAGGTGGATTTGAGCCAGATAGAAGTTGATGACACCATCAGCTTATACTTGAAGGAAGTCGGACGTGTCCCCCTCCTCACGGCTGAGGAAGAAGTGGAGTTGGCTAAGAAGATGGAAAAGGGGCGGTGGGCCAAGCGTCGCCTTGATAGAGGGGTTTCAGACCCTAAGGAGAGGAAGCGGCTGGAGAAACTGGTCGAGGAAGGTAAAGCTGCTCAGGAACACCTTATCAAGGCTAACTCCCGCCTGGTGGTGAGTGTGGCCAAGAAGTATATGGGCCGGGGAGTGCCTTTCCTGGATTTGATCCAGGAAGGTAACATCGGCCTCATCAGGGCGGTGAAGAAATTCGATTACCGCCGGGGGTACAAGTTCTCCACCTATGCTACTTGGTGGATACGCCAGGCGGTAACCAGGGCCATTGCTGACCAGGGCCGCACCATTCGGGTTCCCGTGCATATGTACGAGCAGATAAACCGCCTGGCCCGGACGGTGCGCCGGTTGGTGCAGGAATTGGGCCGGGAGCCTACTACCGAGGAAATCGCCGAAGAGCTTGGGGTTCCTCCTCACAAGGTGGAGCAGATAATCCGTGTTTCCCAGCGCCCTCTCTCCCTGGAAATGCCTGTTGGGGAAGAGGAGGATAGCTACCTGGGCGATTTCATCGAGGATGATGATTCCCCTTCCCCTACCGATGCTGCTTCCCGGGCCTTGCTACGGGAGCAACTTGAGGAGATTTTCAAATCCCTGAGCCCCAGGGAAGTGCGTATCCTTCAATTGCGCTTCGGCCTCTTGGATGGGTACAACTACACGCTGGAGGAGGTGGGGCGCAAGTTCGGGGTTACCCGGGAGCGCATCCGCCAGATAGAAGCCCAGGCTCTCAGCAGGCTCAGGCATCCCAGCAGGAGCCGCAAGCTCAAGGATTTCCTTCGGTAAGGGAGGGGTTGGGTAAAGCAAAGGCCGCCGGGGGTCCCCCGGCGGCCCAGGTTGTTTTATGGCGGCGACAGGACTCGAACCTGTGACCCGGCGATTATGAGCCGCCTGCTCTACCAACTGAGCTACGCCGCCATTTAAAACCCCCAGAAAACCCAACGGATTTCCTGGGGAACAAGGTAGCGGGGGTAGGATTCGAACCTACGACCTTCGGGTTATGAGCCCGACGAGCTACCACTGCTCCACCCCGCGTCGCAGTTAATATTATAT
>DRAO01000254.1 GCA_011041825.1 Chloroflexota bacterium | reverse complement strand
GACCAGGAACTCGCCCCAGAACCCGGCCAGGCCCGGAAGCCCCAGTGAAGCCAGGCACGTAATGGCCATCACCGCATAGTAATAGGGCATCTTCGCCCCCAGACCACCGAAAGCCTTCAAGTCCCTGGTGTGAGCCCGCTCGTAAATCACGCCTACCAGGAAGAACAAGCCCCCGGTGATGATGCCGTGGTTGAACATCTGCATAGCCGCCCCGTTCAGGGCGATGGCCGCACTCTGACGGAAAGCGGGGTCATTAAAGCTCAAGCTGGCGGCGGCGGCAGCGATGCCCAGCATCACATAACCCATATGGGCCACCGAGGAGTAGGCGATCAGGCGCTTGAGGTCCCACTGGGCCATACAGACGAAGGCTCCATACACGATGCTTATCAAGCCCAGCACAGCCACGATAAACGCATAGACCCTGAAGGGCTCAGGGAAAATGGGCAGCACAATTCGCAGGAAACCATAGCAACCCAGCTTCAGCAAGATGCCCGCCAGGATGACGCTGCCAGCAGTGGGAGCCTCGGTGTGGGCATCGGGCAGCCAGGTGTGGAAGGGGAAGCAAGGGACCTTGATGGCAAAGGCCACGAAGAAGGCCCAGAAAGCCAGGCTTGCCAGGGTGAAATTGTCAGCGAAGGGATGGAGTTCAGCGGCCTCCAGGATGTCAAAGGTGCCGGTGGTGAAATAGATACCCAGGATGGCCAGCAGCATAAACACGCTGCCCGCCAAAGTGTAGAGGAAGAACTTGATGGCGGCGTATTCCCTGTTCTTCCCACCCCAGATGCCGATGAGCAGGTACATCGGGACCAGACCAATCTCCCAGAAGACGTAGAAGAGCACGAAGTCCAGGGCCACGAACACGCCGTACATCCCGGTCTGGAGGATGAGGAAGAGGAAGTAATATTCCTTTACCCGCTCGTGGATGGTGTAAGCCGAGTACAGGTAGGCCAGGGTGGAAAGCAGGGAAGTGAGGAAAACCATCGGGACGCTGATGCCATCAACGCCCACGTGATACCAGACATTGATGGCGGAAATCCAAAGGCGCTTCTCCACAAATTGCATCCCACCAGCGCTCTGGTTGTAGGCGAACCACAGGTAGGTAGAGAGCGCCAAAGGGATCAGGCTCACCAAAATAGAGAAGCGCCGTATAACATCAACTTTTTCCTTGGGTATGAGGAGCAAGATAAGCGCTCCTATAGCCGGTGTGAAGGTTATTACCGTCAGTATCGGGAAGCTCATCTCTCAACGCCTCCTGCTAAGGGATTATGGTTTTCCTGCAAATCCAGGCAACCCGCCGGGTAACTTGCCAGTCACCCCTTGCAAGGGCTTTCCCAACGGGGGAACACCCTTCACCTGCTTGACACCTTCACCTTAAGGGTCTATAATGGGACTGCTTTTTCCAAAACCTTCTGTGAGGTAGATTTATGACTGTGAAGATAAACGTCGCCCCTGATTACGCTTTATCCGAAGTCAAAGAGACCCTTTCCCAAGCCCTCGCAAACGAAGCCGAGATCGCCAGGTTCAAAATGGAGCATTTCCGCAAACTCTGCCAGAAATTTGAAGAGCGTTTCGGGATGACCTCAGACGAATTCCTCAAGCGCTTTGAACAGGGCGAATTGGGCGATGCTCAGGAATACTTCGACTGGTTTGCCGCCAAGAGGGGATTTGACCTCTGGGTTGATAAATTTTTAAGCTGCTGACCTAGTAATAGCCTCCAGTTTCACTCCAAACTCCAATCGCTCCCCCAATACCTCTGAGGCATCCAAAACTTCAATTCCTATCAACCTTCCCCCTACGTCAAAGTCGGCGAAAACGCCCGGAGCTATAGTCTCGGTTTTTGCGGCTTTGACATCCGTTGAAGCGAAAGATATATACAACAAATCCCGCACAGGGTCATATTCAATCCTCATCCCTTATCCCTCCTGAACCCTCTTGGGAAACCCGCTGCCGTATCGAGCTATAACCGTCAGCAAGATAGGCTTTCCCATCACCATCTTGTAGTAAACCGTAACCTCTTTCTCCTCAAAATAACGCCCTTCCCATTCCCTTTGATACGGGAAGACAAATGTCTTACCGAAAGTCCCCGGTTTGGCCTTAGAAGCTGGCCAGCCCTTCTCCAGGGTTTGGATTATCTCCTCAAAAGTAACTCCTCGCTGGCGCATTCTGGCCCGGATGTGAGAATGTAAATCCCTCTCCGTGATCGAGATAGGCATAGCCCCCGCTCACAACGCCAAATAAACCCCCAGCAGCATCAGCACTGTAAGCGCCGCCACCAGCAGGTAATCCTGTGCCTTTCCGGATTGAGTGATGCGCAGTAATCCCCCTAAGGCCGAGGTCACTTTCCCCAAGCCGTTCACAATTCCATCCACCACCTTCAGATCGAACAGGCCACCCAGTTCTGAAACCTTGGCCCCAAGCCTGCCGACGCCATCCACGATGGGGTCAATGATCCAGCGGTCGTCGAGCTTGAAGAAGGTCTCGGCCAGCCACAGGGCAAAGCGGATGACGGTAGCCTGATAGAACTCATCAACGTAGTACTTGTTCTTGAGCACCGTATATACAGGCCCCAGCGGAGCCTCCAACGGATCCGGGTCGCCTTCCTTGAGGGGCTCACGCCCGTAGAACACCCACGAGAGGGCCAGGCCCGAAAGCCCCATCAGCACCGAGAGCCCCATCACCCCGAAGTTAAGAGGGGTGGCCGGGAAGCCCTCGCCCACCAGATGGTGGAACGGATTGTTGAGCAGCGGGCCGATGACCGGGAACTCGTGCGGGACACCGACGAAGCCCAACAAGGTGGCGAAAATCGCCAACACGACAAGCGGCCCGGTCATAACCCAGGGTG
>DRAO01000031.1 GCA_011041825.1 Chloroflexota bacterium | reverse complement strand
GGCGGCTGGGGCTACGAGAAGGCGGTGGAGGAGGCCAAGAAGCTGATGGCCGAAGCCGGCTATCCTGACGGCGAGGGCCTGGACATCCTGCTGATGCACAACGTGAGCGAGGGCCACGCCAAGATAGCCCAGGCCATCCAGGCTATGTGGCAGGAGGCCTTCCCCAAGGCCAAGATCACCATCGAGACCCAGGAGTGGAAGGTCTACCTGAAGACCATTGACAAGGATAGCCCGCTTGAGAACAAGCCCAACGTCTATCGCCTGGGTTGGTGTGCTGACTACCCGGACGAGAACAACTGGGTGCACGAAGTCTTCAGCCCCGAAGAGGGTGCCAACGAGCCGCTCCTCAGCTTCGATGACCCTGAGGTGGGCGACAAGATCAAGGAGTTCAGCGAGCTCACCAAGGCTGCCAAGGCTGAGCAAGACCCTGAGAAGCGGAAGGAGCTCTACAAGAAGGCTGAGAAGCTCCTGGTAGATGACATCGTGGCCATTGCCCCCATCTACTACTATACCAGGGTCAACGTAACCAAGCCTTGGCTCGACCGCATCTTCGGTGATCCTGGTCGGCTCCACATCTGGAAGTGGAAGATTGACTGGGAAGCCAAGAAGGCGGCTGTTGGCGGATAAGGATGCCGAGGGTGGCCGTGTACCTGTGGGGGTACACGGCCACCTCTCCTTGCGGAGGGGGAAAGGAGGTTCTTGAACTATGACCAGATATATAATCCGTCGTATCCTGTGGTTTATCCCGGTGTTATTCGCCATAATGGTCGTGACCTTCGTCCTGTCACATTCTATCCCAGGAGGGCCTTTCGACTTTGCAGGAGAAAAGGCACTTCCTGAGAGCGTCCGCCAAAACCTGATGCGTAAATATCACCTTGATGAGCCATTGTATATGCAATTTGCCCGCTGGACGTGGGATTTGCTTCACTTTGACCTGGGGCCTTCTTATTACCATCGTAACCTGACCGTTACGGACATCCTCAAGCACACCTTCCCCATCTCAGCGCAATTGGGGCTGCTATCACTGATATTGGCTCTGATCATAGGCATCCCCGCAGGGACTTTCGCAGCCTTGAAACAAAACACCTGGATTGATTACACGAGCACCTTCATAGCCATCTTGGGTGTTTCCATCCCTAATATGGTTCTCGGCCCTCTCCTCATCTGGATATTTTCCATAAAACTGGGATGGTTCCCTGCAGCGAGATGGGGAACTGACTATACCAAACTCTTCCTGGGGATTATCCCCCCGCTAAATGTGAAATTCTTCAAGCATGCCTTCCTTCCTACTGTTACCCTGGGTACTGCTATGTCTGCTCAGATAGCTCGGTTGACCCGGGCCAGCCTGTTGCAGGTTATCCGGGAGGACTACATCCGTACTGCTCGGGCCAAAGGGCTGCCTGAGCGGACAGTGGTAATAGTTCACGCCCTTAAGAACAGCCTCATCCCTGTGGTGACAATCCTCGGGCCTATGTTTGCCGCAGTGGTGACAGGCACTTTTATCGTGGAGCAGATTTTCGGCATAGCGGGGATGGGTAAATACTTTGTGGTCAGTGTCACCAATAGGGATTACCCCCTCATAATGGGTTCCATCCTCCTCTATTCGGTGCTTCTGGTAATCGCTAACCTTGCCGTTGATATAACTTATGCCTGGTTGGACCCCAGGATAAGATATGAGTAAGGGTTAAAAGGAGGTGCAAATGGCGGTTGAAAGCGCACGAGATAGGGCTCTAGCAAGAGAATTAGCCCTTGCGAGGAGAGGTAGGAGTCCTGTAGCAGAAGCCTTCCGGCAACTGCTCAAGAACAAAGCAGCTGTGGTAAGCGGCATTTTCATAATCCTTCTCATATTGGTGGCTATCTTCGCTGATAACGCCATAATAGCCAAGCCCTTGGGCTGGGAAGTTAAGCCCCTGCTGGCCCCAAAACACTTTGCCCAGGTCTCTTTCAAACAGAGAGACCTCCCTCCCGGGAAAGGCGGATTTATACTGGGGTCTGATTATCTGGGCAGGGACATCCTCAGCCGTGTAATCTATGGCACCCGGGTTTCCCTCTCGGTGGCCTTCGTTGCCGCCGGCGTGAGCCTTGTGATAGGCATAACCTATGGGCTTATATCCGGTTATGCCAGCGCTTACATTGATAACCTTATGATGCGGTTTGTGGACTTCCTCTATGGCTTCCCCCTCCTCATCTTCATCATCCTGATGCAGGTCTACTTCAAGGCTTTGAGCCGGAGGGGTGGATCGGGTATAGCACAAATCTTAATCAACATAGATAAAGCAATGGGAGGGATGTTCTTCATCTTCATTGCCCTGGGGCTCCTTAACTGGCTGGGTATGGCTCGTATAGCCAGGGGACAAACCCTCTCTTACAAGGAGAAGGAGTTTGTGGAAGCAGCCAGGGCTGTGGGAGCAGGCCACTTGCGCATCATCTTCCGGCACCTCCTGCCTAATATATTAGGCCCGTGCATCGTGGCTGAAACCCTCGCCATCCCGGGTTACATCTTCACCGAGGCCTTCCTGAGCTTCATAGGCCTTGGCGTTACCCCTCCTACGCCCAGTTGGGGGTTGATGATTTCCGAAACCTATCAAGCCCTTCGTGCTGCACCTCATGAATGCCTTATACCGGGGGCTGCCCTGACCCTTACCACCTTGGCTTTCAACTTCCTGGGTGATGGATTGCGGGATGCTTTCGACCCTCGCCTGCGTGGTACTTAGGGTGAATCCCTTTGGCCCGATCCGTCTTAACCTTCCTAAAATTTCGAGTTAAGGAGGAGAGGTTATGCGTACCAATAAGGTTTTTGCTGTTGTGGGGATGCTGGTGGTGGTGGCAATGCTCCTCTCCGC
>DRAO01000355.1 GCA_011041825.1 Chloroflexota bacterium | reverse complement strand
TAATCACCTCCTTAAGCGCTCCAAGTACCTCCTGGATGTCCTCCTCCTGAACATATCCCATATGCCCGATGCGGAAGATTTTCCCCTTTAGAGGCCCCTGGCCACCCGAGATCACGATGCCGTATTCATCGTGAAGCCGCCTTATCTCTTCGTCTGCTTCCACGCCCTCCGGAACCCGCACGGCGGTCACGGTATCCGAAGCGCAAGCCTCATCGGGGAAGAGCTGAAGCCCCAGGGATTTAACCCCCTCACGGGTGAATTTACCCACCCGGTGGTGGCGGGCAAAGACTTCTTCCAAACCCTCGTCCTCGATACGCCGCAACGCCTCCCTCAGGCCGAGGAGAGTGGTCACGGCAGGGGTGAAGGGCGTTTGCGCTTTGGCGGCGTACTCCCGCATCTTGCGGAAATCCCAATAGAAGCGGGGCAAGCGGGCCGATTCAGCGGCCTGCCAGGCTCTAGGGCTCACGCTGATCAGAGCCAGCCCCGGCGGAGCCATAAGCGCTTTCTGAGAGGCCGTGACCACCACGTCGCATCCCCATTCATCGGTGCGCAGGTCAATGGCCCCCAGCGAGCTCACTGCATCCACCAGCAGGAGAGGCGGTTCATCCACCGAATGCACTGCCTGCGCTATGGCCCTCAAATCATTGGTAATGCCGGTGGAAGTCTCGTTGTGGGTGACCAACACAGCTCTGTAAGGGCCGCTTGCCTTCAGGGTTCGCCTCACTTCTTCCGGGTCAGCGCACTTGCCCAGGGGGAAGCGCAAGGGCACCGCATCAACTCCGCAGGCTTGCGCAATCTGAAGCCATCGCTCCCCGAAGAAGCCCGTGACGATGACCAGAGCCCGGTCACCAGGGGAGAGAGTGTTAACCAGTGCTGCTTCCATCCCTCCGGTGCCGGAGGCGGTAAAGATGAGCACATCGTTTTGGGTCTGGAATACCCTTTTGAGACCCTCTCCCACTTCCCTGAATAGAGCGGCGAATTCCGGCCCTCGGTGGCTTATCATTTCCTGTGAGAGGGCTTCCCGGACTTCCGGAGCCAGAGGCGTTGGACCTGGTATGCGGAGATTGAATCCTTTCATCGTGGTCCCTCCTTCGTGAGAGTTTCCTTTCCCTTAGTTCCCGGGGGCAGGTTTAACCCCGGAGTTTTTCGACACCTTCGTTTCCCTTGTGTTGCCTGTAAAAGGGTTATAGTGTATAATTCACATAGCTTCACCTTTCCCAGCAATTTTCAAGAGAGAATCAATGGACTACCGAATTTTCACTCGCAAAGCTGAAGAGAATATCGCTGCTGCCGAGTGTGAGTATAATTATGGGCGTTACAACGCCTCCGCTAATCGAGCTTATTATGCGATGTTTCATATAGCCGTTGCTGCCCTCTCATACCACCAAATTCTCCCCCCAAGAAGGGAATGGGAGCACGGGTGGGTTCAAGCCACTTTCAACGAGCGGTTAATCAGGAGAAAAAAGGTTTACCCTGCCAAGCTCCTTCCGGATTTGATGGTAGCGATGACCATTCGAGAGACCGCCGATTATCGAGAAACTATGGTGAGCAAGAAAGTGTGTCGAAGGTTACTTAGGCGGGCTCAGGACTTTGTTCGGATTGTAAAAGAGAAGCTGGAGGAAGAATAATGCGTTATAAACTTAAGGAGTTGGTACAAGAATTAGAACGTTTGGTTAAAGAATCTTTCCCGGAAGCAATAATAGAAGGTTGTTGGGAGCGTGGTGAGAAATCAGTAGCCCTGTGCGTTGAGATCCCGCCTTCACAGGATCTCTATGAATTTGTAGAGAAGATGGCTCCCTGGTCAATAGAAACACTTGAGAGAACCGGTTATTTGGTTTATGTACTGCCGAACCAGCGTGATTCCTCAGTAAACTCCTAACGCTTTCAAAGTAGAGGTGCTTATGGGACCTCCCGCAGGGTCGGGAAACCTGCGGGAGGTTTTTCGTGTGCGCCTTTAGGGAACCTTCGGCAGGTATTTCAGGGCCTCCTTCACCCTCTCCTCCGGGTATTCGTAATCCACCAGCTTCCCGGCCAGGTACTCATCATAGGCGGCAAGGTCGAAGTGTCCGTGGCCGGAGAAGTTGAAGAGGATGACTTTTTCCTCACCGGCCTCTTTAGCCTTCAGGGCTTCGTCAATGGCAGCCTTTACGGCGTGAGCGGTCTCCGGAGCAGGCAAGAACCCCTCGGCACGGGCGAACTGCACCGCCGCCTGGAAGACGGCGTTCTGGGGATAGGCCACGGCTTCGATGTATCCCCCTTTGTAGAGAGCGCAGATGAGCGGCGCCATCCCGTGATAACGAAGGCCTCCGGCGTGGATGCCAGGCGGGATGAATTTATGACCCAGGGTGTGCATCTTCATAAGAGGCGTAGTCTCAGCGGTGTCGCCGAAATCGTAAGCATAGATGCCCTTGGTGAGGGAAGGGCAGGCCGTGGGCTCCACGGCCACGAAGCGGGTGTTGAGCCCCCGCTTGAGCCGTTCCCGCAGGAAGGGGAAGGCCAGCCCGGCGTAGTTGGAGCCACCGCCCACGCATCCGATGACCACATCGGGGAACTCTCCGGCCATCTCCATCTGCCTCAGGGCCTCTTCGCCTACAACCGTCTGGTGCAAGAGGACGTGGTTGAGCACGCTGCCCAGGGAGTATTTGGTGTCCTCACGGGTGGCGGCATCTTCCACGGCCTCGCTGATGGCAATGCCCAGCGAGCCAAGGGAATCGGGGTCTTGCTCCAGGATGCTGCGTCCGGCATTGGTATCAGGGCTGGGGCTGGGAACCACGCTGGCACCCCAGGTTTCCATCAGGATGCGGCGGTATGGCTTCTGTTGGTAGCTGATTTTGACCATATAGACTTTGCACTCCAGCCCGAACAG
>DRAO01000410.1 GCA_011041825.1 Chloroflexota bacterium | reverse complement strand
CTTCGTGCTGGAATGGCTGTTGGAGGAAATCGGTGTGGAAGCTAAAGCCTTCTCGGGGGTAGGAGGATTCCCGCTGTTCCGCTACTCCCCCTCGCCTTTCTCTGGTGGCAGCGACCATTACATCCTGTCTGACCCTACCGTAGGCATCCCTACCCCTATGGTCATCCAGTGGCCTGACCGGTTCTACCACACCGACCAAGATACACCTGATAAATCCGACCCCAAAATGCTCTGGCGGGTGGGCACCCTGGCTTCCTCTTACGCTTATTTCCTGGCCAATGCCTCCCCAGAGGATGTGGCCTGCCTGGGTTATACCATACTCGCCCGGTTGGAGAAGCGACTTTCGGACATTGCCTGCAAGGCTATAGCGGAAGTAAGGGGGAAATCCGAACCCCAGGAGCTGGCCTCTCTCTCTGCTAAAACGATGGCCCGGCTGGAATTTCAGGGTGAGGTAGCTGCTAAGGTTTTGGCCTCCTTGCAGCGCCTTTGGCCGGATGGGCAGGAATTCATAGCCAAACTCCAGGCCGAATTGGCCGATGCTGAGGCCAGGTTGAAGGGGCGGTTTAAGGACATCCTGGACAGAAAGGTCAATTCCCTAGGGCTAGGGGACTTACCTGCCCCGGCAGAGGAATTGAGTGACTCCGAAAGGGAGGCTGCCAACCTGATACCCATCCGCCTCCACAAAGGCCCCCCAGCGAGCTTGGCCCAGAGGGTTAAGGCCCTCCCTGAGACAGAGAGGGAGAGATGGTACAGGCTTAACAAAGAGCACAAGGAACACCGTTACGTTCTGCCTGTGACTGCCCTTTACTGGAGTGATGGCAAACGCACGCTTCTGGAAATCTTCCGATTGGTGGAAATGGAAACAGGGCTCTCAGCCTCCGATTTCCTGCTGGAGTATTTCCGTTTTCTGGAAAAGATGGGATTGGTGGAGCTGAGGTATGTACATCAGGCCATATCGTAGGAAGCGTTCCTCAGGTAAACGGATTGCGATATTGCTCTTCCTCATAGGGCTGGGCATTTACATACTTAAGGAAAGGCCCTCTTGGATACCTTCCCTGGAGCCCACCCCTACTCCTACCAGGACGGCCCAATCTTATTTCCAGGAGGGGATGAACCTCTACAACGAGGGCAAGCTGAAGAAAGCCGAGGCCGCTTTTGCCAAGGCTGTGGAAATGGAGCCTGGCAATGCCTTGGCTCACTCCTGGAGGGCCAAGCTCTTGGCCTTTATGGGCGATGTGGAACAAGCTGTGGAAGAAGCCCGTAAGGCAGCGGCTTTGGAACCTGACAATGCCGATTATCAGGCTACCCTCTGTATGGCCTTGGATTGGGCTGGTAGATACGATGAAGCTTTTACAGCCTGCTTGAAGGCTGTTGACCTTAACCCCGATAGCGCCGTGGCCCATGCCCATCTAGCTGAAGTTTACGTGGATAAAGGCAACTGGCCCCGTGCACTCGAAGAAGCCCGCCTGGCTGTCTCGCTGGACGAGAATTGCCTTGAGGCCCAGCGTAACCTGGGTTACGTACTGGAGAAGCAGGGCAAGTACAGGGAGGCCATCAAAGCTTACCTCAAAGCCCAGGCCCTCCATCCCAAGCTGGCCATCCTTTACATCCACACCGGTAACAATTACCTGGCTCTTGGCGAAAATGATAAAGCCCTCGAACAGTTTAAGAAAGCCATCGAGGTTGACCCCGAATCTCCTGCGGTGTACGATGCCCTGGGTTGGGCTTATTACCAGTTGCAGGACTACGAAAGGGCAGTGGTGGAGCTGGAGAAGGCCATTGATAAAGACCCAGAATATGGAAGGGCCTATGGGCATTTGGGGGTGGTGTATTATGTGCTACGAAATTATGAGGCAGCCATCCCTAACTTTGAGAAAGCTATCTCCTTGGGGGCTCGCTCTTTGGAATATTACTACGAACTGGGCCTTTCATACGTTTATCTAGATATGTGCGATAAGGGAATGCCTTGGCTGGAGAAAGCCTTGGAGATAGACCCCTATTCCGAGCCCGCCCTCTGGGGTCGTGAGTATTGCCTCTCTATCTCCTCAGGTGAGAAACAGAAGTGAAATGTGGTTGATAGAAGGTGTTGAAAAACTCCGGGGTTAAACCTGCCCCGGAAGCTAAGGGAAAAGAGGATTATGCTTGAGAAGCTTAAGTTGGAAATTCCTCAGAAAGAGGGCTTTTCGTGCGGGAACTTCGCCGCACGAAAAGCCCTTTCCTTGTTGGTCAATCTACGCTCTACATCATTGGCACCTTAAGGTTATGCTTCTTCGCCACCTCGATGGCCTCCTCGTACCCCGCATCCACGTGGCGGATGATGGCCGTCCACGGGTCGGCGGTGAGGACTTTCTCCAGGCGGCGGGCAGCATCGGAGGTGCCATCGGCCACGATGACCTGCCCGGCGTGGATGGAGTAGCCGATGCCCACGCCTCCGCCGTGGTGGATGCTAACCCAGGTGGCGCCGCACACAGCGTTGAGCAGGGCGTTGAGTAGCGGCCAGTCGGCGATGGCATCGGAGCCGTCCTTCATCCCCTCGGTCTCCCGCCTGGGTGAAGCCACTGAGCCGCCGTCCAGGTGGTCACGCCCGATGACGATGGGGGCCTTGACCTTGCCGGAGGCCACCAACTCGTTGAACTTGAGCCCGGCCTTGTCTCGTTCGCCGTAGCCCAGCCAGCAGATACGGGCCGGAAGCCCCTGGAATTGCACCCTCTTCTGGGCCATCTTGATCCAGCGCACCAGGTGCTCATCTTCGGGGAAGAGCTCCAGGATGGCCTTATCGGTCTCGTAGATGTCCTGAGGTTCGCCGGAGAGGGCCACCCAGCGGAAGGGGCCTTTGCCCTGGCAGAAGAGGGGACGGATGTAGGCTTTGACGAAGCCGGGG
>DRAO01000402.1 GCA_011041825.1 Chloroflexota bacterium | reverse complement strand
GAGCTACGCCGGGAAGCCGACCGCTTGCTTCGTCAGCACGTGGCCCGCAAGCTAGAGGAAGTCAAAGACCAACTTCAGGAGCTCCAGCTCACCTACATCAGCGCAGGCAAGATCGGCCTCATTGACGATGTGGAGCGGGCGGTGATGAAGCTCCAGAACGTGATAGACCGCCTCAAGACCGCTTCTTACGGCTACACCGGCTTCTTCGACGCCGTCAAAGTGAAGGAGGAAGAACTCGACGCCCTTTACTCCTTCGACCAAGCGATGCTTGACAAGGTGGAAGCTATCGGCGAATCGGTAAAAAAGCTGCGTGAAACCGAGGCCCGTGGAGAAGAGCTCATTAAGCTCATCGCCGGAGTAATCGCCGAAGCCGATGTTTTGATGGACGCTTTCAAACGGCGCCAAGAGGCCATCACCGGGTTCTCAGGCGGTTAACCATCAGCTCGGAGCGTAGACCGAGGGATGAAACGCCGGCTGCCGGAGGCTCAGATAATGGGACACATTTACACAAACGTGACAGTAAGGGGAGAAAAGACCTCCATCGAGTTAAAAGACATCCTTGTTGACACCGGGGCCACATATACCGTCTTGCCCCGAGACATTTTAGAGAAAATAGGCGCCTCCAAACTGCCTGTGCAGGTAGATATCACCTTGGGCAATGGCCAAAAGGTTAAAGCGCAGGCTTATGGTGTGGTAATCGGCATCGAAGACGTTGAGGCCCCGGCTATCAGCATAACTTTCCCCGGAGCTCAGCCTGTGATCGGGGTGGAAACCTTGGAATCCATCGGCTTAAGGCTTGACCCGACCACGGGGAAGATGGACTTCACGAGGCCCAAAGGGGTGGCGTATTTCTTCAGTGAGTCTTGAGGAGGAATCGGCAATGCCTCTCAGGGAACTGCTATCTCCCTGGGTGCTAGAAGCTATGGAGCCCATCATTCACATCCGCCCTGGGAGGTTTTCGGGCAAATATGTCTTGCCGGAAGAAGCGGGAGCACAAGGGGAGGAGCTTCTCCCTCTGTGGACGGCTTACAAAGCCGTTAAGCCCGGTGCTGGTTGACTGACAAAACCCCGGATTGGCCTTGAAGTAACGCAAGATGGCATCTTGCGCAACGTTGCCCTGGCGGTTTTAGGGGCAGGTAGCCCGTGCAAATCAGCACGACTTTGAATCAATCAGAAGCCCGGTGTATAAAGGTTAAACTTTAGCTTCACCGCAGAGGGCATTGGGAGCGTAGAGACAAAATTTAATTCGTGCCCTCAGCGGTTTAAAAATTCAGCAAGGAGGTGGAGATGCCTAGGATTTTCGACATAATCGAAGCCCCTGATATGGGTGAGCGGGAGATAGTGCGCCGGTTTCCCCCCAGCGGTTCGGGAGATTTCCGCATCGGCTCCCAGCTAATCGTGCGGGAGTTCCAGACAGCGGTGTTCTTCAGGGACGGCAAAGCTCTGGACACCTTTGGCCCTGGACGACACACCATTACCACGGCCAACATCCCGCTGCTCACGAGCCTGATAGGCGTGGCCTTCAGCGGCGAGACCCCCTTTAAGGCCGAGGTGTACTTCGTCAATATGCGGGAGTTCGTGGATATGAAATGGGGGACGCCGGAACCTATTGCAATGCGAGACGCTGAACTGGGGATGGTACGCCTCCGGGCCTTCGGCACTTACTCAATGCAGGTCTCCGACCCACAACTCTTCGTAAACAAGATTGTAGGCGCTCAAGGGCTATATGAGACCTCTCAGATAGAGGGTTTCCTGCGCAGCATCGTAGTCTCCAAGTTCGCCGACTTCTTGGGCGAAGCGGGCAAGTCCCTCTTCGACCTGCCCAGCCTCTACGATGAACTCAGCGCCGGGACCAAAGCCAAGCTCCAGGATGATTTTTCCTCTTTAGGCATCGCTCTCAAGACCTTCTACGTCTTCTCCATCACGCCCACCGAAGAGACCGCCAAGGCCATTGACGAGCGGGCGGCGATGGGGGCCATCGGCGATATGCAGAAGTACCTGCAATTTAAGGCCGCCCGTGCTATGGGTGATATGGCTACCCAGGAGGGAGCTGGCGGCGGAGCCGCTCAGATGGGCCTGGGGCTTGGCGCCGGAGCCGGTATGGGGGCAATGATGGCCGGGATGATAAGCCAGGCTATGCAGGCTGGAAAGACGGTGACCCCAACCCCTGCCGCAGGGACAAAAGCCTGCCCTAGCTGTGGTGCTCAGATCCCCGTCAGTGCCAAATTCTGCCCCAACTGTGGGGCTAAGCAGGAAGCCGGCGGCTTCTGCCCGCAGTGCGGTTCGCCCTTGCCGCCGGGGGCCAAATTCTGCCCTAACTGCGGTGCGAAGGTTGGGTGAAGGTGCTGAGGGGCTGAGATTCTGGGGTGCCGAGGTTCCAAGGTGCCGAGGGGCTGAGGTGCGAGGGTGCTGAGGCAGGGGCAACCGGCAGGTTGCCTGAAATGCACCGCAGACCGAAAGGTTCGGGAACACCCGGAAAACTTCCTTCTGTTAAGGACTTCCTGTGGGATTTCTTCCGGGAGGAGGTGGAAGAGATGAGGCATGCTTCCTTTATCGAAGATTGGTTGGAGAAAGAAAGCCTCTTGGCTAGACAAGAAGGGCTCCAGCAGGGCCTCCAGCAAGGGCTCCGGCAAGGCCGTATGGAGGGGACGGCCCAATCCGTGCGTAAAGTGATACTCAAGCGGTTTGGGGTGATTCCTCCTTGGCTTCAGAAGGCACCTGACGGCTGGACTGCCGAGCAAGAGGAATTCGAGACCCGCGCCAAAAAGCTGCTGGGGCTGTAAAACGGCAGCCTGCCGTTAGATGCCAGCACCCTGCTGTCAGTAACCAGAAGCTAGCAGCCAGAAGCTTGCTGACATTCGTCATTCCCAACTGGGGCAAGGCCT
>DRAO01000283.1 GCA_011041825.1 Chloroflexota bacterium | reverse complement strand
GTGCTCTTGCCGGAGCCTGAGGGGCCGATGATAACCACCACCTCGCCCCTTCTTACGTTAAAGGTAACACCTCGCAGGGCCCTGACGCGGCCAAAGCTCTTATGAACGTCATAAACCTGAATTATGTTATCATTTACGCTCAATGGACATCCTCCTCTCCATGACCTTCACCAGCAAGGATAGTAAGAGGGTCATCATCAAATAAAGCAGAGCCACTGTGTTCCAGGTTTCAAATGTGCGGAAGGTTCGAGCGCGATTAAGCTTGCCCAGTTGGGTCAATTCCCTCACGGCCAGAGCCGACAACAAAGACGAGTCCTTCAGCATGGCAATAAAATCGTTGCCCAAAGGAGGCAGGATCCTCCTGATAGCTTGGGGCAGGATGATGTAGCGCATAGCTTGGAAATAGGTCATCCCTAGGGAACGCGCCGCCTCCATCTGCCCTTTCTCAATGGACTGGATACCGGCTCGGAAAACTTCAGCCTCGAAAGCGCCGTAGGCGATGGTCATGCCTAACATACCTCTCACGACCATGTTGACGTTCTTGATATCCAGGCTTTTGAGAGAAAGCGCCAATCGGGTAAGGGGCTGCCAGGACATCTGGCATTTTAATATAAACCCTCCCAGGCCGTTTAGCAAGTGGATGCCCATAGGAACAAGGACAAAGGCTACGTAGATGAGTTGGACAAGGATGGGGATGCCCCTGACCACCTCGACGTAAAGGGTTGAGATGGTGTAGAAAAGCAAGTTCTTCGACACCCGCCCTAATCCCGCTATCAACCCTAGCACTAAGGCGAGGGAGAAGGAAACAACGGTTATGAGAATGGTGAGCTTAAGCCCATCGCGAAGAAAGGCAAAAGTATCCCGGTAGATTTCCGAGGTGAACATGGAGTAGACGGCAAGCAGCCCCAATATAACCAGAATCAATCCCCACCAGGGCACTTTTTCCAAAGGAATAGGTAATAACCTTCCCGCTCTTACCCTTTCAGCTTCGGTAGCCATATCTCAACTTCCTCCTTGGCCAAGGATATTTGACCTAAACCCTCAAATGGCATGCCACCAGGTGATCGGTCCCAACTTCGACAAGTCTGGGTTCTTCGATGCCGCACACCTCTTTGGCATACGGACAACGGGGATGGAAACGGCAGCCAGAGGGTGGATTGATAGGATTAGGAATCTCGCCTTTAGGCAGAACCTTTCTTCGTTGGGCCCGGGGATCGGGCACTGGCACAGCGGAGAGCAGGGCCTCGGTATACGGATGTAGAGGATGGCTATAGACCTCATACAGCGAGCCCAATTCGACGATCTTGCCCAAATACATGATGGCGATGCGGTTACAGATATATTTAGCCGTGGCCAAATCGTGGGTAATGTAGAGATACGTGAGATTGAATTCCCGCTTTAACTCCAACATTAATTCCAGGAGAAGAGCTTTGACCGAGACGTCAGCCATAGCAATGGGCTCGTCGGCTACAACCAGATCGGGGTGCAGGATCAGGGCTCGGGCGATGACGGCCCTCTGCCGCTGGCCGCCGCTGAGCTGATGAGGATATTTATCATAGAGCACCGCCGCGGGGGTCAAGCCGACCCGCTCCATCATTTCCAGTACCATCTGCCTTTTAAGCTTACCCTTGGCTATGCCGTGGATCTCCAGACCGTGCCCTATCCCCTCCCCGATCTTCATCCTGGGATTAAGCGAGGCATAGGGGTCTTGGAAGATGATCTGCATTCGCCGGCGCAGGGCATGCATCGCCTTGCTGTCCAGGGATAAGATGTCCATCCCATCGAAGGTGATTTGGCCCTCGGTGGGCTCGACCAGGCGTAGAATCAGACGGCCCGTGGTAGTCTTCCCACTGCCGCTTTCCCCTGCCAGGCCAAAGACTTCGCCCCGCTTGATTTCGAAGTCAATGCCATCCACAGCCCGGACGTAATCCACCCTTCTGGCAAGAAAGGTCTCAATAAAACTCTTCTGAACGGGGAACCACTTTTTGAGGCCCCGCACTTCGACCAGGTTTTCAGCCATTTCCTTGATCTCTTTCACAACCCTTCCGGCAAGGGACAGCCACTCTCTGCTAAGGGCAAGGGAGATCGCCCGAATTCATAAAACGATCAATTCGGCTCCTCGTTCACCAACGCAGTGATTATCCCTCAGGAGCCTCAGGAATAAACAGCCAAGCGAGGATGTAAAAGACCAACCCAAAACCACCACCTAAAGATAAAGCAGCCATAATAATGCGTACCAGGGTTGGATCCAAACCGAAATACTCCGCCAATCCTCCGCACACCCCCGCCACTATCCGATCTTTTCGCGACCGATAGAGCTTTTTCGCCATTTTTTCCGCCTTTCTAATAGCGTAAGCAAGCCACCCAGCGATTAGGCCTTACCTCTTTCATCGGCGGCTCCAGTTCGGAACACTCCTTCATTGCGTAGGGACAGCGGGGATGGAAACGACAACCCGGTGGTGGGTTGATAAGGTCAGGAGGCGAGCCGGGCATGACCTTCAATTCCCGCTTATCCAGACTAATGCTAGGGATAGATTTCAACAGGCCCTGGGTGTAAGGATGCAAAGGCTCATCATAGAGAGGCACAGAATCAGCCACCTCCACCAACTTGCCCGCGTACATCACCGCCACCCGGTCGGCCAATTCAGCCACGACGCCCAGGTTGTGGGTGATAAGGATCAGGGTCAGATTGTAGGCCCTTCTCAACTCCTTGAGGAGTTCGAGGATCTGGGCTTCGACAATAACATCCAGGGAAGTGGTGGGCTCGTCGGCGATGATCAGGTCGGCGTTAAGGGCCAGGGCCAGGCCGATCATGACCCGCTGACGCATCCCACCGCTTAGTTGATGGGGGTAATCGCTGAGCCGATCCGAGGTAATGCCCAGCTTGTCTAC
>DRAO01000129.1 GCA_011041825.1 Chloroflexota bacterium | reverse complement strand
GACCAGGGCATCGGCCAGGATGCGGCAGTTCTCTTCGGTGGGCGCTCCGATTATTATCGGCACGATGGGTACATCGGGCAGCACTTTCTGGAGGAAGGGGATTTCCACTTCGATGGAGTGCTCCGGCTTATGCACTTTCCGGTCGAAGAGGATGCGCTCGTGGGCTTCGATGAGGGCATTGGCTATTTCTTTCTGTATGGGAACCCGGCCTAGCGGGGTTTCAAAGGCATCTCCAGCATAGACCGAGATTTTATCGAAGGTGGGGGTCTGGTGGTTCACACCCAGCACCACCACGAACTCGTAATCCCGTCCTTCCACTTGTTTGAAAGCCCATGCTGCTACCTGGCCGGAGTAGATGTATCCGGCGTGGGGAGCGATGACCACGATGGGGTCAGGTTCAACGACTTTCTGGGCTTGAGCCAGCATAGCTTCTACCATCCGGGACAGCTTTTCGGTGTCACCAGGGTAAAATCGCCCGGCCACAGCAGGCTTGCGGATGTCTTCACCCCCGGGGGTAGGGATGATGGTCTTGCCAGGAAGCGGCGTAGAGCTTGCTTTAGAGCACGCTGCTATCGTTAGAATCAAGATGGTCATCCCTAGCGCCAGTTCAATGGCCCGCCACATAGATGCACCTCCTCTTTGTGCTATCTCACCACTTGGTAAACCGTCGTCTTCTCGTTCCTGAAGACAATTTCCAAAAGCCCTTGCTGAGCCATCTGTTCAAATTTTATGAGAGCTTGAGGAGGATACACGATGCGCTCCAGCTGGCCGATGTAGATGTAAGTGATGCGGAGCCTGTCAATGAGCTGGAGCGTCCGCTGTACATCGGGGGTGGTGAAGAATTCCGATGCATCCCTGGCCCGGTCACCCACCTGGTCACCATAGCGTTGTTCATTCTGGTGCATTCCCAGGAGGGTCGGCAGACCCGTGAAGCTGGCAACCCGGCATCCTCCCTCCCGATAGTAGCCGATAGGGGCCTCGGCCACCACCGGGGTCCCCTTCACGTTCCGCAGGAACCATTGGATGGCTTCGTAATCGTACCTCAATTGGATGGGGTGCTCTGGATTAGGCCAGAAATATTCGCCGTAGCGCATAAATTCCATCCCATCCAGCGTGCCGAAGGGTGGAGTGGCATTGGGGAAACGGTCGTTCACACGGGCCACGGTTCCCATAAAGGGGAAGATGAGGGAAATCGCCAGCAGGAACACAAAAACCCCGTAGCGGATGGTATCCCCCCATCCGTGGAGTGCTTCTCCTTGCAGGAAATATCTATACGCCAGGGGAGCCGTGCCTAACCCCAGCAGAATCCACGCCTGGATGTAAAACTTGAAGAGGGTGTTCATACGGTAGTGCGGTCCTCCCTGGAGGAAATCCTTGAAGAAGAAGAATTCGCACCCGATGAGCACCATCAGCCCAATCCAGAGAAGCAGGAAGGTGAATTCATCCTCCTGAGCGCCATCATACCTGAGCAGCAGGAGGCTTACCGGGGTGATGGCTATCAGCAAGGTTAACGGGACCCACAGGTGCTTCACCGTCAGGATGGCCGCAGCCGCTACCGCTATGGCGATGAGCCATAATCCCGCCTGATAACCGGGGGAGGAATTTTTCACCAGGATGCGGTGGAGGTGCAGGAGGCGAGGTAACCGCTTCCAATTGCGCAAGGTGGTGCTTACCAAGCGCACCGGCGGAGTACGGGTGGGCTCCCTCAGCGCCCTCCACCCTGCTGCCAGAATGACGAAAAGGAAGAAGCCCCAGATGGTGACGAAGGCTTCCCAGTCGGTAGGCCCTCGCACCCGCCCTATCCCCCCGTAGAGGGCCTTGTAGTGCAGGAAGAAAGGCAGATAAGGCGCTATTGCCAGGAGGAGCAGCGAAGCGCCGAAGAACCCGCCTTCGGCGGCCTTTATCCTCCCTTCCCGGCGATAAGTCCCCAGGATGTAAGCAAGGAGCGCCAGCAGGAAATAAGTGGGCAAATCCCAGGTGTTTATCACCGCCAGTGCCCCTAAGGTGAAGGGGAGCAACAGATAGCGGGAGGAGCGATGCCACCCCTTGAACCCTTCCAAGAAGGCATTTAGTATCAGCGCCACGAAGAAGATGGTGAAAGGCATCCCGATGAGGTGAGGGTGCAGGTCGGCGAACAGGAAGCTCCAGAAGGGGAACTCATTGATGGTGTTGGGGATGACCCGGCTGGGTTCCCAATAGTTGAACTTGGGGAAATCGTGGGTTTTCAGCACCTTCGTCAACCCCGGCACGGCCTTGACAAACTCGTCCACGAAGGGCAGGGGGGTCTGGAAATCCATCCCGCCGACCTCGCCCAGCTTCTGCAAAATCTGGCGGAAGGAAGCCAGGTTCCCGATGACGGCCACAAAGAGCGCAGCGAGGAGGCCCATCGGAAGGGTGCCGAGGGAGCAAGGTGACGGGGTTGTGGCGGGCTTTGGGCCATAGACATCCCCTGGTTCGCCATTTCCTGCCAGGCTCGCTCCCACGCAGAAGGCGTTGACAACAGTGAGGGCGAAAAGGGTGGGCACAGCTAAGTTAAAGGCTATCGTGGGCTTGATGCCCGTAAGTTTGATGAGCACCGAAACAATGTATTGACCATAGTAATAATAGTTGATATAGCCTCCGGCGTAATAAGGGTCATAGGGCGGGAAATAGGCGCTCTTGAGGATGGCGTTGAGAAAGGCCAGTTCCATCGGCTTCTCGCCGCCATTCCAGGGATGCCACAGGTCAGGGTTCAGGAGCCGGATGAAGACGAAGATGAGGTAAGCCCCGGCGAAGATGGCCTCTCCCAGTAGAATTCCTCGCCGGTTTTCCCGCCAAAAATCCGCCATCTCCCGACGGTGTCGCCTCCACAGCGCATAACCAGCCGCTGCCACCAAGCACAAGCTCAGGAAG
>DRAO01000424.1 GCA_011041825.1 Chloroflexota bacterium | reverse complement strand
GGTGAAATCCACCACCGGCATCCCTACCTCCCGACCTTTAGAGCGCATTGGCTGAACGAGATTTGACAGCAAGGGATTTTCTGGTAAAATACCCCTATGGGGTACCCGGATAGAAAGTATAGCACGGAAGGTAGGGTATGTCAAGGGATGAAATAGATGCCCGGATCAGGGAACTCGAAAGGCGTATAGCTGATTTAAAGGCACGTTGGCCTAAGCACTCGGTCCCGCCCTCTATGGCCCTTGAGCTGGAAGAATTGGAAGACGAGCTTGAGGAGCTGAAGCGTCTACAAGTAAGAAGTACATCTTGTGAGCAAGCCTAACCTGCCTACAAGATGCCCTGGGCCTTGTCAGCAAATGCGGGGGAGTTGTTCCCCGGCAGGCATATCGAGAATCCGGCGGGAACCGATGAGGGTGCGCATCACCACCTTGCCAAGGTGCTCATCTACCACCCTGCCGATAATACAAGCCTCTCGACCGTAGGGATGCCGGCGCATTGCCTCCAACACAGGCTCAGCTGCCTGTGGGGTTACCACAGCCACCAGACGGCCCTCGCAAGCCACGTAGAGGGGGTCCAACCCCAGGAACTCGCAGACCGCCTTAACTTCCTCCCGGATAGGGATGGCCTCCTCCTCAGCTTCGATGCCCACATTTGATTGGGAGGCTATCTCGTTTAGCACCGCTGCCAGGCCACCTCTTGTGGGGTCCCGCAAGCAGTGCACTTCTTTCGATGCCTTCAGGATGGCTTCCACCAGGCCGTTAAGGGGTGCACAATCGCTCCTCAACTCCGAAGAGAACTGCAGCCCTTCCCGCTGCATCATCACTGCTATGCCGTGATCGCCCACAGGCCCGCTCACGATTACCACATCCCCAGGCCGGGCCAGAGCTCCCCCCAGCTTAACCCCCGGTGGGATGAGACCCACCCCCGCCGTATTGATGAAAAGCCCATCGGCACTGCCTTTGTTCACCACCTTGGTATCTCCAGCCACTATCTGCACCCCTGCTTCCTGTGCGGTACGAGCCATCGAATCCACCACCTGCTCCAGCTTCTTGAAAGGGAAACCTTCTTCGATGATAAATCCCGCCGATAAATAGAGGGGTCTGGCCCCCATCATCGCCAGGTCGTTCACCGTACCCGAAACAGCCAGCTTACCGATGTCACCACCAGGGAAGAAGAGGGGTTGGACCACGTATGAATCAGTGGTGAAAGCCAGGCGATAGCCTTTTGGAAGCGAGTCGGGGAGCACTGCTGCATCATCCAAAACGTCCAGGATAGGGTTCCCGAACCGTTTGAGGAAGAGTTCCCTGATCAATTCCCGTGAGAGCCTTCCTCCACCTCCGTGAGCTAAGAGCACTTTCCCGCTGGCTTTCATAGGTTCCTCTTCACCTCCTCCTTCCACTGAGCCAGGGCTATCCGGTTGGTCTGGAAAGCTATCTCTCTGGGCAACTCATCCGGCCCGAAGAAGTGGGCTTCTGCTGCATCATCGCCAGGATGGATGGTACCGCCGGTAACCCTGGCCCGGTAAATGATGATGATGCCAGGGCCTCGGAAGTCATCGGTGTAGTGGTATATGCCGTACAGGCTGGTTATTTCCACCTCCAGGCCCGTTTCCTCCAGGCATTCCCGCCTGGCTGCTTCCTCGGGGCTTTCGTCCCATTCCATAAAGCCTGCTGGTAAACCCCACCGGCCTTTCTGGGGAGGAACGGCCCTTTTGACGAGGAGAACCCGACCATCTTTCTCCACCAGAACTCCTGCCCCCACTTTGGGTTCCCTGAAGACCACGTTGCCGCAGGCCGGGCAATACAGCCGTTTCCTCCCGAAGACCTCCCTATATTCCAACCGGCCTGCACAATATGGGCAGAATTGCCAAGTGGTTATAGGCCGCACATTGATGGGAAATTGTTCTCCTTCGGCTGAGCCCATAGGTTCCTCCTGAGTTAAGGCTCTCTCTACGGCGGCTTCCTGCCACGCAAAAGGCACCTATCTGGGCACGAATTTCATCGCATCCACGCCGATGTAACGGCTCAGGTAAGGTTCACGGGTGTTATCGCCCAGGAAGATAAATTCATTCCCGGAGGCATTGAAATAATAAGTCCCCAGGCTAACCCACTTATCGTAATAGATGGCCTGGTTTACAATCCGGTCGTGACGCTGGCCGTTGTGGAAAATCCGGTAGCGTGCCCGGCGGGTGGTGGCGTAACAACGGGGGATGAAGACGAAGACCTCGTAGTAACCGGGATGGGGCAAGGAAGGCTTCCAGATGGCGTAATTCTGTGGCACGTAGGTGGTGTTACGGGTCCAATACATATGGCCTTTATAGCCCAGGTAAGCGTGATGGCGTGACCTCCACGGGCCACCCCAGGTGAAGCCGGGGTCCAATTCATCCACTATAATTGCAGCACCTGGAGGAGGAGAGGGAGGAGTAACGGGCCTCCACCAGACTTTTATGGTGGCAAAACCCGTGTTTTCGTAGTAATTCACCTCAATCCGGTGGACCCCACGGCTCACATAGCGGGTGGCGGAATAGGTAGTGGCGGGCTGGTCCCACCAGGCAGCTATCACAGGGCTGGAATCCAGCCAGATTTTGACGCCGTCGTCGGTGCGGGCGTAGAAGGTGTAATACCCAGACCGGTCGAAGTAGACATCGCCCGTCCAGCGCACCGAGAAGCTATCGGCAGGGATGCGGGGGTCTGGTGAGCCCTGCCCCCAATCGAAATCAATGGCGGAGTCACAGCGGGTGAAAACGGGCGCACCCGAGAGGGAGCGGTTATTGAAATACTCCCCTTTCCAGGTCACGGCAACCGGGGGTGTCTCCCACCAGAGTTTGGCGGTAGCCACGCCGTAGCGCTCGTAATATTCCATAACGATGAGGTGGCGACCGCTGTAAAGGTCAATAT
>DRAO01000490.1 GCA_011041825.1 Chloroflexota bacterium | reverse complement strand
TGGCTTTGACCACGGCGATGAGTTCAACGCTGGGGCCAATGTGGGTTTTGATGTGGCGGACGTTGGCGGCGATGGCGTCAAGGGTTATTTCGGCCCAGGTGGGGCCCAAAATGATTCCTGATTCACCATTCGCTATTCGCCATTCCTCATTCATTTTGCACACCTGAATCCCACCACACCGATGCGTCGGGCCGGGTGGGCGAAATCCCTGGCCGAACAACGTGCATCGGCGGCGGGGTGATTCCAGGACCCCCCTCTCACCACCTTGTATTTGCCGAAGAAGGGCGAGCGGTATCCGCTGCCGGGGTAAGGTTCATACCAGTCGGCCACCCACTCCCACACGTTTCCCGCCATATCGTGGAGCCCGTAGGGGCTGAGGCCTTCGGGGTAACTCCCCACCGGGACGGTTCCGGAGAGCACGCCGTCGGCGTTGGCCCTATCGGGCGAGAAAATGTCGCCCCAGGGGTACAGGCGTCCGTCAGTTCCCCTGGCGGCCTTCTCCCATTCAGCTTCGGTGGGAAGGCGCTTGCCGTAGAAGCGGCAGTAAGCATCGGCACCGAACCAGCTTACCCAAGTGATGGGGTGGCGCTCGTAGCCGGGTTCAGGCTGGTAGAGGCCATCCTTAATGAGGATATGGCTTTGGGGGTTTTCGGATTTCACATCGGCGCAGAGGTGGCCATCGCACCCCCATAATGAGCCGATGGCATTGAGGAAACGGGCATATTCTTCCACAGTAACTTCGTAACGGTCTATGTGGAATCCTTCCAGGTAAACGATGTGGACAGGCCTTTCATCAGGCCTCCCGGTTTCATCGCCCATAATGAAAGCCCCGGCTGGGATATAAGCCATCTTTGAGATTTCACCCTTGCCCCAGCAACTTGCAGCGAGGAGGGTTAAAAGCCAGATACAGCATCCGGTTAAGTGCCTTGCTTTCATCACGAGATATATTTTACACCCGGAGCAAAGGAGACGTCAAACTGGCATCTGAGGGTATTTTCTTGCACGGCGGCTTCGCCGCCGTGCAAGAAAATACCACTCTTTTTCCCTCAGCTCCCGGGGCAGGTTTAACCCCGGAGTTTTTCAACACCCTCGGCATCTGGTAATTTGACAAACGTTTCTATTCATTCTATACTATGACAGCTATACTGTGAAAGTCGAGAAACGGAGCCCTAAGTTTCCGAGCCTTGAAGGACCGCAATGGAGCGGATTCGCAAAAAGAAAAATTAATGCCAAGGAGGCGTGAGATGGAAAGGCCCTGGTTTAAGTTCTATGAGCCTAAAGTACCCCAGAGCATCGCCTATCCTTCCATTCCCCTCTATAGATTCCTTGATGATACTGCTGCGAAATACCCTGACCGTGTTGCCACCGTTTTCGGAGGGAAGGTGGGCAAGTTCTATCTGGGGGCCCAGCTCACCTACAAGCGGTTAAAAGAAGCCGCTGACCGTTTCGCCACCGCCTTGCAGGCCCTTGGCATCAAGAAAGGAGACAAGCTCTCCCTCCACCTCCCTAATTGCCCTCAGTTTATCATCGCCTACTATGGGGCCATCAAGGCAGGGGCTATCGTGGTTCCCACCAACCCCCTGTATGTAGAGAGGGAGATAGAGCATCAATTCAATGATGCCGGCGTGGAAACAGTTGTGACCCTCACCCGCTTTTATCCCCTCATCCGTAGCGTTAAACCCAGAACTTCCCTCAAGAACATCATTGTCACTAACATCAAGGAATACTTCCCTCCTCTCCTGCGATTGCTCTTCACCCTGGCTGTGGAGAAGAAGGAGGGGCATCGCCTGGAAGGGGAAATCGTCGAAGGTACTTATATGTTCCAAGATTTATTATCCAAGCACCAGCCTAACCCCAGGCCGGTGGATATAGACCCAGAGGAAGTTGCCGTCCTCCTCTACACGGGTGGGACCACAGGTGTTCCCAAAGGTGCTATGTTGACCCATCGAAACCTTGTGGCTAACACCCTCCAGGTACGCTCCTGGCTCACAGATGTCGAGGAGGGCAAGGAAGTCACCCTCTGTGCCCTTCCTTTCTTCCACTCTTATGGGATGACGGTGGCGATGAATTTCGCCATCAATGCTGCTGCCACAATGGTGCTTATGCCTAATCCCAGGGACATTGATGAAATGCTCATCCTCATTGATAAGTACAAGGTCTCCGTCTTCCCCGGTGTCCCTACGATGTACGTGGCCATAAACAATCATCCGGATACCCCCAGGTATAACATCCGCTCTGTAAGGGCTTGTATCAGCGGTGCAGCCCCCCTCCCGATTGAAGTCAAGCAAAAATTTGAGGAGATAACCGGGGGCAAGCTGGTCGAAGGTTATGGCCTTACCGAAGCTTCACCAGTTACCCATTGTAATCCCATCTACGGGATAAATAAAACAGGTTCTATCGGCATCCCCTTCCCGGACACCGATGCCCGTATTGTGGACTTGGAAACCGGCACCAAGGAGCTGCCTCCCGGAGAAGCCGGAGAGCTGGCTATCAAGGGGCCACAGGTGATGAAGGGGTATTGGAATATGCCCGAGGAAACCAGGATGGTCCTCAAGGATGGCTGGCTCCTAACCGGCGATATTGCCAAAATGGATGAGGATGGATATTTTTACATCGTGGACCGCAAGAAAGATATGATAATCGCCGGTGGTTATAACATCTATCCCAGGGAAGTGGAAGAGGTCCTCTACCAGCATCCCAAAGTTAAAGAGGCCGTGGTAGCAGGCGTCCCCGACCCATATCGAGGGGAAACCGTTAAAGCTTACATCGTGCTCAAGGAAGGGGAAACAGCCACGGAAGAGGAAATCATCGAATTCTGCCGCAAGAACCTTGCCAAATACAAAGTGCCCAAGATGGTGGAATTCAGGAGCGAGTTGCCCAAGAGCACGGTGGGCAAG
>DRAO01000121.1 GCA_011041825.1 Chloroflexota bacterium | reverse complement strand
TCAGGTTTTCCACCGATAGCAACATTTTAAACTTCCACCTCCTTGCCCAGATAAGCCTCGATCACTCTGGGATTATTCCGAATCTCATCGGGGGTCCCGTCCGCGATGATCTCTCCGAAATCTATAGCTTTGATCCTCTCGCAGAGGTTCATAATCACCTTCATCCGGTGCTCAATTATTAGGATGGTCAGGTTAAACTTTTCTTTCATCTCCCGGATAAGGTCCATAGTTTCGTACATTTCGCGCAAAGTCATACCCACCGTCGGCTCATCCAAGAGGAGGAGCTTCGGCTCCGAGACCAGGGCTCTCACCATCTCCACCTTTCTCTGGAGGCCATAGGGGAGGTCCCAAGCCCGGGCATAGGCATATTGGGTGAGGCCGAAGATCTTTAGAAGCTCCCAAGTTCTCTCCTCTATCTCCTCTTCCTGCTTCTGGCATCGTCTCGTCCAGAACAGAGCATCAAACAATCCATAATTTTTTCTGGAGAAGTGAGCGAGTTTGATGGTATCCAAGACCGACAGGTGGCGCCAGAGCCTCAACTTCTGAAATGTCCTACCAATACCTTTGGATGTTATCACATGGGGAGGAAGCCCCACCAGGTTTTCGCCATCAAAGATGATCTCTCCCTGCGTGGGCTTATAAATGCCACAGATGAGATTAAAGATAGTGGTTTTTCCTGCCCCATTAGGGCCTATCAAACCAACTATCTCGCCCTCCTCCAGATTCTCGTGGAAGTTATGAACGGCTCTTAATCCACCAAACCAGTGGGTCAGGTTCTTAATCTGAAGCAGGGGCACGTTTGACCTCCTTTCTCAGAATTCCGAACTCCCTGAAGGAGACAAGTCCCCAAGGTCGGCGAATCATGAAGAAGATGATAATCACGGGAATGAAGATCCATTTGGCTACCTGCAGAGGGCGAAGGGCTTCCATCAGGAATTTGAGGAGCACGGCTCCGACAATTGAGCCGGTGATGGAATTCAGCCCGCCCATATAAAGCATAGCCATGATCTCCGCCGTCTTCATGATGCCAAAGGTCGCGGGATTGATGTATCCCATAACGTGGGCAAAGAGGCCTCCAGCCACCCCCGTCCAAAAGGCGGAAAGCATGAAGGTGATCGCTTTAACACGCCGGGTATCCACCGTCATCACCTCAGCGGCCAGCTCGTCATCCCGAACCCCTGGCGCTCCCTTGCCCAGGAGGCTAGAGACATAGTTATGCATCACCCATAGACCCGCAAGGGTCCAGAGGAAGACCACCGGAAGATTGGCCCATTTGGGCATGTGCATGAAGCCTCGTGGGCCGCCTACGACCTCTAGGTTCTCAAGGAAGCTCTTGATGATGAAAGTATATGCCAGGGAGATAATGGCCAGATAATCCCCTCTGGTTCTGAAAGAGGGGATGGCCACCAGGAGCGCTGTCAGGGCCGTGACTATGCCTCCAATGATCAAAGCTATGGGGAACATAAAGGGACCTATGGCAGGAGGGAGGGCAGGGGGGCCGAACACATCATCGTTGACGAATCCCCATACGGTGAGTACAGAGGTAACATAGGCGCCCACGGCCATAAATCCCCCACTAGCGCAGGAGAACTCGCCCATGTAGCCGTTAGTCAGGTTCAAGCTGGCTGTGAGGAGAATGGAAATAAGTATGAACTGGAGCACCAGCAGCCGATATTCATCGAGGCCGCCCCATATATGCAGGGCGCCGTAAAGGAGCAGAAGAAAAATCGGCGTAGACAACCGGGATGGGAGCTTTTTGATCAGGGGGGCGCTGAACCAAGCCACAATGGAAATCGGTACAAGGTAAATCACCAGCAAATAAGCCATCACGCTGGGAATTAGCAGGGGCTTTGTCAGTATATACCTGACGCCGAAAAGCCTTGGTATAATCCCCAGGCCCAGTGACCCAGCCACCGCATCTCCCACCAGGCGCTCGATCAGGGTGGCTACCAGTAAACCTAGCAGCCAAGCGTGGGTGGGGATCTCGCTGACTCGCGATCTGACCTTTTGAATCAACGATTTCATCATTAACTCCCTCTGATTAGCGAATAGCCTCTTTAAAGCCTCATGTGGGCGCTGTAGGGCTCGCCGAAAAAGCCGAGGGGCCGGAATGTCAGGATGAGAAGGGCAATGGAATAGGCAATAAGATCACGGAGGGTGGAAGGGAAGATGGCGGCCACGAATATCTCAATAAACCCTAGCAGGTAGCCGGCAAGCAGAGCCCCTTTTATCGAGCCCCTTCCTCCCAGGATGGCAGCGATGAATGCCTTCCAGCCGATGAGCATGCCCATATAAGGCTCGAGGACGGGATAGGAAATGCTGAAGAGCACCCCAGCGATAGCTGCTGCGGAGGAACCGAGGACAAAGGTAGCAGGGGCGATGAAGTCTATGGAAACGCCCATTAGGGGCACGACAGGAAAGTCATAGGCACAAGCCCTCATGGCCAACCCTATCTTGGTCTTGTGCACAATCAAGTGCATAATTAGCATTACGAGCAAAGCGACGCCGATGACCATGATCTTGGTATTGGTGATGCTTACCCCCCCGATTTTGTAGCTCATCACCTTTATCAGGGGAGGGTAGTGGCGCCGCTCGGCACCCAATACCCACAGGTTGGTGGTTTCCAGGAGCAAACCGACCATCAGACCCGTCACTGCGGCCGAGGCCCGGGGCGCGTTTCGCAGGGGTCTGTAGGCCACCCTCTCAACGAACATCCCCACAAGGGA
Organism: Chloroflexota bacterium; assembly: GCA_011041825.1. Classification (GTDB taxonomy): domain Bacteria; phylum Chloroflexota; class Anaerolineae; order SpSt-600; family SpSt-600; genus HyVt-206. The sequence goes on along the minus strand of DRAO01000121.1, from coordinate 172 downwards.
GGTCCCAATCATAGATCCGATGATGGTTAATATAAGGATCAGCCAGGGGGGCATAGAGACAAGGCCTCCCGCAGAGATAGCCAACAGGCCAGTGCAGACAAAGAGGCCGATATAGGCCCCGGACATAAATATGTCCCCATGGGCGAAGTTGTATAACATGAGGACACCATAG
>DRAO01000493.1 GCA_011041825.1 Chloroflexota bacterium | reverse complement strand
GGGTCGGCAACCTCGCCTGGGAGCACAATGCGCCTCTTACGCATCCGGGGGTCAGGCTTAGGCACTGCCGAGAGCAAGGCCTCGGTGTAAGGATGCTTGGGGTTCATAAATAGTTCCTCTGTCTCAGCCATCTCTACTAGCTTGCCCACGTACATCACCGCTACTCTATCGCTGATGTGCTCAATGACGCTCAAGTCGTGAGCGATGAAGAGGTAGGTGAGGTGGAATTGCTCTTGCAGGTCCTGAAGGAGGTTGAGGATTTGGGCCCGGATGGACACATCCAACGCCGAGACAGGCTCGTCGGCAACGATAAGGCGAGGATTTAATGCCAGGGCCCTGGCGATGCCAATGCGTTGCCTCTGGCCACCGCTGAAAGCGTGGGGATACCGCCTCATATACTCGGGTCGGAGGCCTACAACCTTCAATAACTCCGCCACCCGCTCTTCGAGTTCTTTCCCCTTGGCAACGCCGTGAATCATTAACGGTTCACCTACTATTTGCAAAAGTGTCATCCGGGGATTGAGGGAGGAGTAAGGGTCCTGGAAAATCATTTGCATTTCCCGCCGAAGTTGCCTGAGTTGCTCTCTGTCCAGGTCAGGGATGTTGACCCATTCTCCGTTCCGGGTTCTAAAGAGCACCTTACCTGAAGTAGGTTCATATGCTCGTAAAATAACCCTGGCGGTAGTGGTCTTGCCGCAGCCAGATTCCCCTACCAGGCCGAGGGTTTCTCCTTCCCGGATATAGAAGCTGACCCCGTCGACCGCCTTCACATACCCCACCGTCTTCCTGAAGAAGCCCCGCTGGATGGGGAAATATTTCTTCAGGTCCTTAACCTCTAATATCAATGCATCCCGGCTTAACTCCCTGGACATTCACCTCTCTCCTGCGGTGTTTTCCAGACAGGGCGAAGCCTCTGTCCGGAAAAACGCTTCCTCATCATTGTTTCACGCATAAAGGTGACATCTCACCAAATGGCCTGACTTCACCTGTACATAAGGGGGCTCCTCCCGGTCGCAGAGGCCCGGTATAGCCTTAGAGCAACGGGGGTGGAATGAGCACCCCTTAGGGATAGCGTAAGGATCAGGCACAACACCTTTGATGGATTCCAGGCGCTGTTTTGCTTTACGGCCAATACGAGGGATGGATTTGAGCAAGGCACGGGTGTAGGGGTGCAAAGGCTCGTAGAAAATCGAGTCCACATCTGCCCTCTCCACGATTTTGCCCAGATACATCACGATGACTTCTTCGGCCATTTCGGCAATGACCCCCAGGTCATGGGTTATGTACAAAATCGCCATCCCTAACTGCTGCTGGAGGTCACGCATAAGTTCCAGTATCTGGGCTTCGGTGGTTACATCCAGCGCCGTTGTGGGTTCATCGGCAATGAGAAGGCTAGGATGGCAAGAGAGAGCCATAGCGATCATCGCCCTCTGCCGCATCCCTCCGCTTAGCTGGTGGGGATAGCTGTCAATGGTCTGCTCCGGCTTCGGCATACCCACCATCTTCAGCATCTCAATTGCCCTCTCCCTTGCTTCAGCTTTGTCCACCTTTTGGTGGAGAATGATGGCTTCCATAATCTGGTCTCCAATGGTGTGCACAGGGCTGAAAGAGGTCATAGGCTCCTGAAATACCATCGCTATCTCTGCCCCTCGGACACTCCTCATCTCCTTGCCTTTTGGGTCCAGCTTGACAAGGTCAATCACATCAGTGCCTGAGCTGCCGGTATGGCGCATCCGATGGAGCAATATTTCTCCTTCCACAATCCTGCCTGGAGGGGGGACTATCCTGAGAATGGATTGGGCGGTGACAGATTTGCCACAGCCTGATTCCCCAACGACACCCAGCGTCTGTCCTTGTCTCACTTCAAAGTCCACTCCATCCACCGCCCGAACCGTGCCCTCATCCAGGAAGAAATAGGTTTTCAGGTTCCTGACTTCCAGGAGCAGAGGTGATTTGTCCGGTTGTCCTTTTCCCCTTGCTGACACCCTCTTCCCTCCAGTTTCTTCAATCATAGTCCTAGCTTTTGAGCAAGGCGCTCCAGGAAAGCCTTTGATTCTCTGTATTGCTCATCCAAATCGGGAACTCCGCCCACATCTATCGCCACGTAGCCATCGAAGTGATGTTTCTTAAGGGCTGTAAAGACCCCTTCCCAATCAATTGTGCCCCTTCCCAGCCCCAGGTGCTCGTTGACTTTTCCATCATTGTCCGAGACATGGAGGTAGAAAATCCGCTTCCCCAGCTTTTCCACGCTGAGGGGCAATATTTCCTTCTGGGCGTGCAGGTGGCCGGTGTCCAGGACAGCACCGAAATTATCATCGCTGATGGCATCCATCAGCCGCAACAGCCCGTCTGTATTGCTGATCAATTCCCCTACCCTCGGCTCAAGGCAGAAACGAAGGCCCGCTCCCTTGGCCTGGAGGGTACAATGTCGCATGCTCTCTACTAACACAGCCCATTGTTCATTCCAGTTAAAATCAGGGTCAACTATGACCCTATATTGCTGGCCGTAGCTTATCATTTCTTCGTAGGGGGCCTCTCCGATAAACTTTAACGGTGGGGCGTAGCTATTAACCTGGATTGTCTCGCAACCGAAGAAAAGGGCAAGTTCTAAGGCCAAATCGAAAAGTTCATAAGCTTTGTTGCGTTTCGCCTCATTCAGGCTCACCAGGTCGGGCAAGATGGGACAGAAATTCACCACCTTAAGCCCCAGTTCACCACAGCGTTTCTTAATCTCCAGGCGATGGGCGTATACCTGGAGCAGGTTATCCTGCTGAACTCCTCCTTCCAATTCAACATATTGAAACCCCAAATCGGCCATTTCTCCCAAAGCCCGCATTATGTCCGGCACACTCACCGGATACCCGTATTTACTGATGGCATAGAGCCAGCAACAACTGAT
>DRAO01000295.1 GCA_011041825.1 Chloroflexota bacterium | reverse complement strand
GTGAGGGCAGGCCGGACCCCTAAGGTCTTCTCCACAGCTCTGACTCCAGCCAACACCAAGGGATGGTCGTGAGAGATTAGCCAGGCAGGATAGTATTCCCGCACCTTCCAACTATAGCCCGTATAACTTTGGACATCGTACTCGTTTACCTTCACTTCTGCCCGCACGTCCTCCCTGGCGATGATGCTTTGAATCTCCGCCAGGGCCTTGGCTTCAGTCTCCCCTAAGGTGAGGCGCCTATCCACATAGAAAGTGCAAATAGAGGGTATGGCATTCTGGCTTGGTGAACGACTTTCAATCCAAGTGACAGCAATGGAACCCCTCCCCAGGAAGGCATCACTCAGGAGCTGTGGGGCCAGGAGTTCTATCCCAAAGATGATCCGTGCGGCGGCGTAAATGGCATTTTCGCCTTGCTCAGGGGTGGAGGCGTGACAGGAATGGCCATAAGTGGTGATTTTAATCCCCATACGGCCCCGGTGACCGCACACAACCTGGAGGTTAGAAGGCTCTCCTATGACCACGTAATCGGGTTTGACGTTTTCTTCCTCCAGGAATGCCTTCACCGCCATCCCCTCGCAGGGCTCTTCCTGCACAACTCCCACCAGATAAACCGTACCGGGGATTTCCAGGCCCGATTTGATGAGGGCCCCGAGGCCATAGACCATTGCAGCCAATCCCCCTTTCATATCCGCAGCACCAAGGCCATATAGGAAATCACCTTCGACTTCGGCTCCATAGGGATCCTTGCTCCAGGCCGATGCATCTCCAACATCCACCGTATCCATATGGCCATCAAAAAGCAAAACGGGGCTTTCTCCCGTACCTATCCTCCCCACCACATTGCCTACTTTGTCAATGTAAACCTTGGAAAAGCCGAGGTCTCGCATCTCTCTGGCTATCCTTTCAGCCAAAGGCCCTTCCTGGCTGGAAAGGCTGGGGATTCTGATTAAATCCCTGAGGAAGGTTATCAATTGTTTCTCATCCCGGGGAGATAAGCTCGGCATTGCAGAACCTCCTGGGCGAGATGCTATTTCCCTTGGAATCCTGGGCTTTACAATTTGAGAGCCTGCCTGAACATTCACCTTAGCCGGATTACACCGAGAAAACCCGCATTCAATGCACCAGAACAAGGCAATCAATAGGCTCCATTGCCGAGAATAACCTTGGGGATGGTGCGGAGCAATATCATTATATCCATCATCGGCGACCAATTTTCTATATAGTATAAATCTAAAAGCACCATTTCGTCAAAGGGAAGCTGGCTACGACCGCTCACCTGCCAGAGGCCGGTCATCCCCGGAGAGACCTCAAGGCGTTTCTTATGCCATTCCTTATATTGGGCAACTTCCGATGGCAACGGTGGCCTTGGCCCTACAAGGCTCATCTCCCCCCGCAACACATTGTAAAGCTGAGGGAGCTCGTCCAAGCTCAATCGGCGCAATATCCTCCCTACCCGGGTGCAACGAGGGTCATCCTTCAGCTTGAAGATGGGACCTTCCACCTCGTTTAATTCCTTTAATCGCTCCTGTTCTTCTTCGGCTCCCTCCTTCATCGAACGGAATTTGTACATCACGAATTCCTTACCGCCTTTGCCCACCCGCACTTGCTTGAAGAGCACCGGTCCAGGGGAATCCAATTTTATGGCTAAAGCGATCAGCAGCATTAACGGAGCGAGGAGAACAAGCCCAACTATGGCTCCCACTATATCCATAGCCCTTTTGATAAGCCTTTCACCTCGTCGGAAGTAGATTTCCCTTACGCTTATCAAGGGCACACCGCTCAGGTCATCCACCGTCATATGGCTCAAGCTCATCTGGAAAAGGTCAGGCACGATTTTAGCTTTAACCCTCTGGCGTTCGCATTGTGCCATAATGCTCAGAATCTTGCGGTGGTACATCCAGGGCAGAGTTATTATCACTTCATCCACCGATTCGTTCCGGATAATCTGGGGGAGCCTGTCAATGCTCCCCAGGCCCTTAAACCGCCCGATGTACCCGTATCCTTTCTCGGGATTATCGTCCACGAACCCTACCACTTGGTAACCCAGGTTCGGTTGGGCCAGGATGTTGCGCATCACCCGGCGTCCTAAATCACCAGCTCCCACGATGAGGACACGTGTGACGCCCACGCCTCGCTTGCGCAAGTAATTGAGGGCGATGTTCCTCGCCACCCTTACAAACCCCAGTGAAATAACGATGAGGGCGAAGGCGTACAGGAAAAGGAGGCGGGAGTAAAAATGAGGCCGGTGGAAGAAGAAAATGGCTACCATTACCAGGATGCCGGTAGCTGTGCCGGTAATTAACACCCGTACTTCATCAAACCAGGAATGCCTTTTATCGTAATCGTACAGGCCCTGCAAGGTGTAGGTAACCATCAGGATGAGAGTAAGTACCAGGGCAAAGGGCAAATACACCTTGTAAGGTACATAATACGCCTCGGTCACAGGCCTTATCCATTCCAGCTCATAACGCATCCAATAAGCCACAGCGAAAGCGAAGTTTATGAATATCGCATCGGCCAAGGCTGTGAAGAAAGCCAGCCAACGCCGGTAATTCCTCATCGCTTTTACCTCCGCCGGTAAATGACCCGTCTGTAGAGTTCGCTTGTCTCCCGGGCAGTTTTCTCCCAAGAGAACTCCCGACTGCGCCGGAGCCCTTTCTCCTTTAGGGCTTCACGTTCCTCCGGGTGGTCGAGCAAGAAATCCAGGGCTTCGGCCAGAGCGTTTGTGTCCTGAGCATCTATTAAAATGCCCGCATCGCCTACTACCTCAGGCAAACTGGCTGCGTTAGAGGCGATAACCGGTGTTCCACAGGCCATCGCTTCCAGAGGAGGCAAACCAAATCCTTCGTAAAGAGAAGGGTATACGAAGATTTCGGCTGCATTGTACCAATAGACCTTCTCCTCAGAG
>DRAO01000330.1 GCA_011041825.1 Chloroflexota bacterium | reverse complement strand
CGGCCATCAGCACCCTAAAGTCATCCAGGCCATCAAGGAGCAGGCCGATAAGCTATGCTACGCCGCCCCCGGTATGGCGACGGATGTGAGAGGCGAACTGGGCAAACTCCTGGCCGAGATAGCCCCCGGCGACCTGTGCAAGACTTTCTTTGCCTTAGGCGGAGCTGAGGCCAACGAGAACGCCATCAAGTTCGTTCGCCTCTACACCGGACGCCACAAAATCATCACCCGTTATCGCTCCTACCATGGGGCCACTGCTGGCGCTATGACCCTTTCCGGCGACCCTCGCCGTCTCCCAGTTGAGCCGGGCATTCCGGGCATCGTGAGGGTGCAAGACCCCTATTGTTACCGATGCCCCTTCGGCTGGACCCCCGAAACCTGCCACCGGGAATGCATCACCCATGTGGAACAGGTCATCAAGTTCGAAGGCCCGGAGAACGTGGCCGCCATTTTCTTGGAAGGCGTAACTGGCACCAGCGGACTCATTATCCCTCCCGACGACTACTGGCCTCGAATGCGAGAGATCGCCGATAAATACGGCATCCTCCTGGTATCCGACGAGGTGATGAGCGGTTTCGGGCGCACAGGTGAGTGGTTCGCCGTCAACAATTGGGGCGTGGTTCCCGACATAATCACCGTGGCTAAGGGGATTACTTCTGGTTACATACCATTGGGAGCTGTTATAGTCAACAAGGCCATCGCCGATTACTTCCAGGACCGGATGCTGCCGATGGGATTGACCTACAACGGCCATCCTATGTCCTGTGCGGCAGCCGTAGCCACCATCCAGGTCTACAAAGAAGAGAAGCTCATCGAAAACGCCAAGGCTATGGGGAAGGTGCTGGGAGAAGGATTGGAGGAACTCAAGGCCAAGCACCCCAGCGTGGGCGACGTGAGGTACATCGGTCTCTTCTCTGTGATAGAGCTGGTCAAGAACAGGGAGACTAAGGAGCCTATGGCCCCCTGGAACGCTAAGCCTGAAGAGATGACGGTGATGAAGCAGATTAAAGCTGCTATGCTGGAGCGGGGGCTTTATGCCTACGTGAGGTGGAACTGGATATTCGTCACCCCGCCGCTGTGCATAACCGAATCGGAACTCAAAGAAGGGCTGGCCATTATTGATGAGGTGCTGGACATTGCCGATGCGGCAACTGTTTAGGAACCAGCTTTAATATTCCTCACCGGGAGGCGAATATGACGGTAAGGAAACTGCAGAATTATATCAACGGCCAGTGGGTCGAATCAAAAACAGACCAGTTTCTGGAGGTTAAAAACCCGGCCACCGATGAGGTCATAGCCTACGTTCCCCTCTCAACCCGTGAGGAAGTGGAAGCGGCCATAAAGGCGGCCAAAGAAGCCTTCTGGGAGTGGCGGCAGACTCCTCCCCTGGTCAGGGCCAGATATATGTTCAAGCTCAAGAATCTGATGGAAGAGCACTACGAAGAACTAGCCCGGATAATCGTCCAGGAAGAAGGCAAAACCCTGGACGAGGCCCGGGGAGAGGTGAGGAGGGCCATCGAAAACGTGGAAGTGGCCACTGGCATCCCTTCTCTGATGATGGGGTACAATCTGGAGGATGTGGCCTCGGGCATAGATGAATATGTCATCCGGCAGCCTCTGGGCGTCTTCTGCTGCATTGCTCCCTTCAACTTCCCTCTGATGGTGCCCCTCTGGTTTATGCCCTATGCCGTGGCGTGCGGCAACACCTATATCGTGAAGCCTTCCGAACAGGTGCCTATGTCTCAGACCCGACTTCTGGAACTCATCGAAGAAGCCGGTTTCCCTCCAGGCGTTGTAAACCTGGTCAACGGGGCCAAAGAGGTGGTGGATGTGCTCCTGGAGCACCCAGATGTAAAAGGGGCGTCCTTTGTGGGCTCTACCCGGGTGGCTAAATACATCTACAGCAAGGCCACCCAGCACGGCAAGAGGGTTCAATGCCAGGCCGGGGCCAAGAACTTCATCGTGGTGATGCCCGATTGCGATGTGGATAAGTCAATGGGCTCCCTTATGAGTTCCTTCTTCGGCTCCGCCGGGGAGCGCTGTCTGGCCGGGGCTATCCTTATGCCTGTGGGTGACATCTATGAGCCTTTGAGGGATAAATTCGTGGAAGCCGCTTCCAGGCTCAAGATAGGTTATGGGCTCGACGAGGGCGTCCAAATGGGACCTGTTATCTCAAGGCGGCACAAGGAGCGGGTCCTGAAGTACATTGAGATTGGCATCCAAGAAGGGGCCAAGCTCATCCTCGACGGCAGAAACGTGAAAGTGAAAGGCTATGAGAATGGATACTTCATCGGCCCCACCATCTTTGACGACGTGAAGCCTGAGATGACCATCGCCAGGGAGGAGATTTTCGGCCCTGTGGCGTGCATAATGAGGGTGGACAGCTTAGATGAGGCCATCGAGATAATTCACTCCGTTCCCTACGGGAATGCGGCCAGCATTTTCACTTCTAGCGGCAAGTGGGCCAGGGAGTTCAGGTACAGGGTCCAGTGCGGCAACATCGGCATCAACATCGGCATAGCAGCCCCGATGGCCTTCTTCCCCTTCAGTGGGATGAAGGAGTCCTTCTTCGGCGACTTGCACGGCCAGGGCAGGGATGCCATCAATTTCTTCACCGAGAGGAAAGTGGTAATCGAGCGATGGTTCTAAATCTTTAAAGCCTCTGGTTCCGGGCAGTCTCTCTCACGTGTTGATGATACCCGGTCATTTGGCCGGGTGGTGATAGCCCCTGAGTCCGCCGAAGTTAGAGAAGCGTGGCTTTGGGCTCCGTTAGGAGATTGGTCCGTTTTTCAATGGCGGGCAGGCGAATGGTGCGTATCAACACTGTTGAGAGAGCTGCCCGTTTTTTTATAAGCAAACAAGTGAGCGTATCACGTTGGGGACATACAGGTAGCTGAAACTGGCCTCTAAGCTCCGTAATAGGG
>DRAO01000481.1 GCA_011041825.1 Chloroflexota bacterium | reverse complement strand
GTACCCCCGCTGTACCAAAAAGCAAACTTTTCATCTCTCCCTCCGCCCCATCCAAGAAGGTGACTGTCACCTCGGCCCCTTAACGGGAAGTGCGGTTGTGCTATTGAGGCGGTAATGATCGCAACATCCGAGAGGGAAACTATCTCAGCGCGCAACTTCCGCAATTTCTTTCACCCAGTTTATGCATCTCTCCCTTTGTTTATCGTCGGGGTTTTTCAGCCAGCCCTTGAAAATTTCGCCTTTGATCAGGGAACCCGAGACTTTATTCTCCAAGGGCTTCAGGTAATGGTTCTCAGCGTACTTCTTGGCGTGCCTTCCGAAAACCTCGGCCAGGCATACGACGAATATCGCCACCTTCTTATCTTTGAGATCGTCGCCATGGGCGGTGATGAAATCAACCACGCTTTTCATCGGCTTCTCCCAATATATGGGGGAGCCGATGATGAACAGATCGTAGTCGAAGCTTTTCACCTCTGAGGGCCTTGCCACATCCACTTTTACCCCGTTGATGGCCTTTAGCCCTTCGGCCATCCAATTTGCAATCTGCTTCGTTGCCCCTCTTTTAGTATCATAGATGATGCACACATCCATCTTTGCCTGGACCATTTGTGATCTCGATAGCCCGCCTATTCGGACACTCTGACGACGCCGGCCACCCAGATGCCAACCAGGGCCAGGATGGCCGCTATACTTAGGAAGACGGAGCGAATGCCCAGTGTGGCTGCGATGGTCGCGCCGAGAATGGGACCGATGGCGTTGCCCAGGGCAGTGGCGCTGGCAGTGAGGCCGTAGGTTGATCCTTGCTTGCCCTCAGGGGCGATGATAGCTATTATAGCATTGGCTGTGGGCGCTACGCCCCCTAAAAGAGCGCCCATCGCCGCCCTCAGGGCTAACAACTGGGTGGTGTTCGAGACAAGGGCCTGCGGAGCATACAGGGCGGCGCCTCCCAGAATGCAACAAATCAACGCTTTTTTGCGGCCTATCCTGTCGCTGATGCGGCCGATAGCCAGCGCTGCTAAAGCACCGATGAAAGCATTGACGCTGAGAATGATCCCGGTGGTGGAGGCTGCATGCTTTCCTAAGGGGCTCAGAGACTGGACGAACAGGGGCAGGATGGGTCCGTCGCTTTTTCTGCCGACCTGGAGCAGAAACATCGCGAGCACTACCGTCCACATCGCCTTAGAGCGGGCGATGAGGCCCAGGTCGTTGAAGAACCACCTGGCAGCCGAGCCCTCGCCCCGGGGCGGGGGCTCGAACTTCTCCTTTACGAAGGCCAGGATGGCCAGGCCAGCCATCAGAAGCATCACCCCTGTGACCCAGAATGCTGGCCGATAACCCATCGAATCGGCCACCAATCCACCCAGCAACGGGCCAAGCGACGAGCCGCCCAGGATCGCCATCTGGATCAGGCCCAGGCTGTAGCCGAGCTTATCGCGGGGGACGATCGAGGCGACGAGCGTTGTAGAGGCTGCCACCGTGCCGGTCAGGGAGCCCTGCAGGATGCGCAGGGCGAACAATTGGTGCACGTTTGTGACCAGGCCCATGGCGCCGATGGTGAGCGCGCCGCCGAACATGGCCCGTTCCACCATCAATTTGCGCCCAAAGCGATCGGCCAGCGAGCCCCAGATGGGCGAGACCACCGCCATGGCCACCGCGCTGCCGGTGGCCAAGAGTCCCGACCAGATCTCCACCTGCTTCAGCTCGGTCACACCCAGTTCCTGGATGAAAAGAGGCAGGAAGGGGAAGGTCGTGCTGAAGCCCAGTATAGCCACCAACTCAGCCGCGCAGATGATGTAAAGGTTCCTTCTCCACCCAGCCAAAACCCGCTCCTTATCACGGAGGCGCGGAGACTACGGAGGACACGGAATCGTCCCCTTCCGCGCTCTCCGCCCTTTGTGTTTCCGTGACCTACCTTTGCTCCATCCTCTACCTCATATTGGCGTCCTTGAGACCTGGTCAAAAGCAAAGGCTGGTCAGTTATGATCCAGCCTCTGCTACTCTTTCAGTCCCTTCTCCCCCTCACCAAAGGAGTCCTTAGCTTTGCAGCTTTGTCTGTGAATACTGCTCTAAAAACTCTTGGGGAGTTAAAACGGAGATATAGGTTCGGCCCTTGAAATCTTTCGTATTCCAGGTGACCAAGTGAGAAACACCGTATTCCTCGGCAATGAATAAAATTTGGGCATCGGGATATTTCATCTTTTTAGAAACCAGCCTAAACATTTGCTCTGTGAAATCCCTGAAGTACTCCTCAACAGTTCGCCCGGAGTCTTTGGGATAGATGAGCTGAACTCCATACAATTCATCGAAGTAGTAAAATAGCTGTTCCAGCTCTGATCTCGAAAGTACATTGGCGGCAATCCCGCATATTTCAAGCAGGTTGTAGATGCTAGTGGCCGCGTCTAATTTGGGTAGCTTTTCAATGAAACGCCTATTGGCCTCATAGCGATCATCGCGGGTGTATATGCGGTCAATGAGAAAGACATCACTGTCGCTGAAAATCATGGCGATATTTGCCTCGGATGAAAGCCATCGCCTCTTGCCAAGTGGCAAAGGGAGTTCTCTCGGCTATCTTCTTTGAAAGCTCATCCATCAGTTTGACTATCTCTTCGTGAGAAAGCTGTGCATTGAGAGAAGGGTTTCTTTGACGCATGCGCTCTTTGATCGCCTCGTGCAATCGGCGCGAACTTTCCACCGCTTTGTTAGTCATCTCTACCTCCAAACAGGTGTATATGGCTATGAGGTGCCAACTGATTGTATTTTACCATGACTTTCCGAAAATGTCTAACCTGATAGATTGTTTTGTACCAATCAATCACCATCCTTCTACCTCCCTCCTCTCCTCCTCCGTCAGCCCACACAGCCGATACACTAATCCACCAAGCTCCCTGTCCATCTTCTCAATTTTTTTCTCTTCAGCTTCTACCC
>DRAO01000340.1 GCA_011041825.1 Chloroflexota bacterium | reverse complement strand
CCTCGATGTTGGTGCCCTCGGCCCACATCCGGCCACCGCCACCCTCGCAACACAGGCTCCACTGGCGGCAACGGTCCATCTCCACCAGCTCCAGGCCGGGGATGCTCTGCAGGACGAAGCGAGGCTCGTCAAAGATGCCGTTCTGCTTGCCCAGGAAGCAGGGGTCGTGGTAGGTCACCCGCTTCTTGATCTCGCCGGTGAGCCGGAGCTTGTCCTCCCGGATGAGCTCGGCCAGGAACTGGGTGTAATGGAACACAGGGAAGGGTAGCTCGCCGTACTCGTTCTTGAAGGCGTTGAAGCAGTGGGGCGAGAGAGTGACCATCCGGTTGGCCTCTACTTCGCCGAAGATTTCCTGATACTCCTCCACCACGCCCTCGAAGAGCTCCTTTTCGCCCAACCTGCGGGCTTCGTGAGCGCAGCACATTTCATCCTCTCCCAGGATGCCAAAATCCACCCCTGCGCTTCGGAAGGCCTTCACCAGCGCCCTGGTCACCTTCTGGATGCGCAGGTCGTATGAGCCCATACACCCCACGAAGAAAAGCACGTCGGCGCTTTCATCGAGGATGCGCTTGACGTCCAGGTCATCGGCCCAGGCAGCACGGTCTTCGGGGGGCATATTGAGGGGATTGCCCCGGATGGTGATGCTCTTGAGGGCATCCCGCACGGTGGGCGGTATGCGCCCGCCCTCGACCAGGGCCTCCCGCAGGGTGATGATGAGCCCGCAGGGGTCCACGCCCTTGGGACAGCGCAGGGTGCAGGTCTTGCAGGTGGTGCAATCCCAGAGCTCCTCGTGGGAATCAACCTCTATCGTGTCGGAAATGAGCGATTCGTAGATCAAACGGCGGACGTTGAGGATGGTCTTCAGCGATACCGGACAGCCTCCGGTGCACCGTCCGCATTGGATGCACTCCAGCAGGGTTAAATCGTGGATGTACTCTCGGGTCTGGACTGCGCTCATAGGGTAACCTCCGTTCGAGAAGTAGCCGGTTTCATAAAGCTTTCACTTGCTTAAGATCCTCCTGACATTTCTCCATTCGCAACTTCACTAGGATTTTAGTGTGCTCTTCCATAACTCAATTCCATCCCGCTTCACTTCTTGATACAAAGGTTCTTTAAGCTCCTGCATCACTTGGAATCGCTTAGGCCCTATGAAGAAGTCCATCAGCACAACATCGTACTTCAAATCAATCTCTGCCCCGATATTTCCCATTTCCTTGTGCAAACGCCAGTCATCGCTATCTACCAGCACCATAATGTCAATATCAGATTCACTGTCCCCTTCCCCCCTGGCTTTGGAACCGAAGAGGATCACCTCTCTTATGTGAGAACCGTATTCGCTTAACAGACGTTGAAGGTATTCTTCAACAGCTTGCCTTTCTCGGTCCTCCAGGGCTTCCAAAAGGCCTTTCTTAAGGCCCATACTCATCTCCAACCCTTTCAATTTCACTTAATTCCTCAACGTAGAATTCCCACTAAGTTTTCCGAGTTCCTCACGAGACAGCACCTTGACCCCCAATATCTGACCTAATGGGAAGAGAACGCACACGAACTTTACCCTCGCTAACGCTGAGAATAGCACCCCTTTCAAGTGATTCCCGATAGCGGTTAATGATTTCTCGAAGATAATAGTTCACTCTCTCGGGATGCATATTACGCAAACGAAAAACAATGACACTGGGTAGTTTGGCTCCGCTGGCCGCCATCAATTCGCTAAAGTCAAGGTCGTGAGTTATGAGAATACGGCCTTCAGTCCTGGCCTTTTTCAGAATGCTTGAATCCGGCAACCGATCCAAGCCTAACTCATGCAAATGCACGGCATCATATCCCAGGCTACGCAGATATGTCGCTGTCTTAGGAGAAATGTCCATATCAACCAAAAACTTCATACTGTTGCTAACTCCATCTCATAAACATTTTCCTCCGCCAACCAAGCTGCATATTGAAGGGCTTGTCGGATGTCCTCGGGTTCCAGGTATGGATATGCTTCTATGATCTCTTCAATGTTCATCCCATTGGCGATAAGATTGAGTATCAAGGACACGGTTATCCGCATCCCTCGGATACAGGCACGCCCTCCCATAACGTTAGGATCAAAAGTGATGCGCTCAAGTCCTAAGGGATGAAGCATTTTAGCCATAGTTCACCTCCAGGCCATCCCTCATAACCTTATGTCATCCTAAACACCCGGAAGTTGCCACTTCGGTCTGAATCCGATTTACACTTCCTCATCAAGATTGACAAACCACTAGTCTCTCCGACCAATCAGGAGGCCCCTCCAGGTCCAACGAACGGGCAACTTCCAAAAAGCTTTTCTCTTCCTCAGGGGGTGAAATGGACTCAACTATGAGTATTACTTTCGTGTTAGGCTTCAGCGTAACCACCTCAAGTGGGCGGAAGACCTTTCCGTCAAACACCGCTTCAATCGCCTTACCCATCTCTTCCCTCCCGCAATCCAAGCAAAAAGCACTTACCTGCGTTTACTCCCTCAACTTCTTCGACAACAGCACAATCGCCGCTGCAGCCGCAGCTTTGGCGTGGGCGACGGCGTCGGGGATGTCCTTGGGGCCCTGGGCGCATCCGGCCAGGAAGATGCCGGGGCGGTTGGTTTCCACCGGGTGCAGTTCCCGCTGCGCCTCAGCGAAGAAGCCTTCCTCGGAGCGCTCGATGCCCAGGAGCTCCGCCAGCTTCCCCGCATCGGCACGGGGCTCCAGGCCCGTGGCCAGCACCACCATATCGGCAGGAACTTCCACAGGGCGGCCCAGCAGCGTATCCTCAGCCCGCACAATGAGTTTGTCGCCCCGCTTGTAGATTTCCGAGACGCTGCCCCGGCGGTAAATCACGCCCTCCTCCCGCACCCGGTCGTAGAACTCCTCAAACCCCTTGCCGAAGGCCCGCACATCCATATAGAACACCGTCACCTTGGCAGCGGGGATTTT
>DRAO01000214.1 GCA_011041825.1 Chloroflexota bacterium | reverse complement strand
GTCGGGGCCCCCGCCGAGAGGTGCCGCGTCATCCCCAACGGCGTCGAGCCAGGCGTTTCTCGGCCGAGAAGGCCCCTCGGCAAGGCCCCTCGCATCGGGCTGGTGGGGCGGGTGGTGCCCCTCAAGGATGTGGCCACCTTCATCGCCGCCTGCCGCATCCTGGCCGACGAGCTCCCCGAGGCGGAATTTTTCGTCGTCGGCCCCACCGACCAGGACGAGGGGTATTATCGGGAGTGTCTGGAGCTGCGCCGCAGGCTGGGCCTCGACGGGAAACTGCATTTTACAGGTGAGGTTGACCCTTATCCTTATTACCGCATGCTGGATGTGATGGTGCTCACGAGCATCAGCGAAGGACAGCCGTTGGCCGTGCTGGAGGCGATGGCTGCCGGGGTGCCGGTGGTCGCCACCGATGTGGGGGGATGCGCCGAAACGCTTGGGGTTTCGGATACCGAAGCCGCCGGTCTCATCACTCCGCCTTCTGATCCGCAAGCCACTGCCCAGGCCGTCCTCAAAATCTGTCGCAATAGGGAACTTTACGCTCGGATGTCAACCGCTGGCTTGAGGAGGGTGAAGTACCTTTACCACAAGGAATACTTCCTGGCGGCGTATCGGGGCCTTTACGAGAGGATGGGAGTATAGTGATGAGGATAGGCATCTTGCATCAATACAGCCTCTTCGGTTCCGGCAGCGGGGTCTATGCCCGCAACATAGCACGCCGCCTTGTTCAGCGTGGTCATCGGGTTTGCATTATATCCCGTGACCCGCATCCCGAGCGCTATGAATTCGTGGAGGAGGCGTATTCCCATTGTGGGGAAGGGGTGGAACTTCTCTTCCGCCGCTCATCGTCGCCGAGGTGCACCGTTCACACTTTCCTGGACGAGATTGCACCCGTGGCTTATCCCCGCCCGGAGCGGCCCGGAGGGAAGCTGTTCACCGAGCTCTCGACGGAGGAAATCGAGCGTTATATTAATTATCAGGCCCGCAAGGTACGGGAAATCACCCTTCAGCACAAGTTGGAAATATTGCACGCTAATCACGCTCTTCTGATGCCCTATGTCGCCCACCTGGTCAAGACACAATTGGGCATCCCCTACGTGGTCACTGTCCATGGTAGCACCATTGAGTACGTGCTTAAGAAGGACGAGCGCTACAAGCCATACGCTGTTCAAGGTCTCGGCGGAGCCTGTAAAGTCATCGTCCTGAACCGTGATGTGCAGGAGAGGGTGCTGGCGTTCTGTCCTGGCGTGGAAGATAAGCTGGTGGAATTGCCTGTTGGGGTGGACACCGAGCTCTTCAGGCCCGTTTTTCCTCTAAGGGAGGAGAGTGTGACCGCTTTGTTGAGAGAAGCCCAGCAGAGGGGGTATCTGGGGAAGACCCGGCAGTTGCAGGAGCTTACTTATTCGCTTTCTGAGCAGGGCCTGGGGGAAAGGGAGCTGCTCGCCAAGCTGCGGGAGCTCAGAGCTTCGTATGCTTCGGATTATCCCGATGAGGACTTGCGGGAGAAATTGCGTTCTATTGATTGGGATGGGGAAAGAGTTATAATTTATTTCGGTCAGCTCTCCCTGGAGAAAGGTGTCCATTGTCTGATAGCTGCTATGCCCGAGATTTTAGCCCGCTTACGGGATGTCCGGCTCATCATCGTGGGGAGCGGTGTCCAGAGGGAGTTGTTCGAGTTCTTCAGGGCAGCCTTGGATAGGGGGGATGTAGAGCTTGCCCGGAGGGTGTTCGCAGCGGCCAATGGGGAATTCATGGAACCGCTTCTCAGGTTCTTCGATGGGCTTGATGTGGAAGATTACCGACGCAAAGCACGGGATGCCGACCTTCGCCGGGCGATTCTCTTCACTGGCTATTTAACCCGGAGGGAGCTGGCCAAGCTCCTTCCCTGCGCCGAATTGAGCGTCATCCCTTCGCTTGTGCGGGAGGCTTTTCCCTTAGTGTTTGTGGAATCCCTGGCCTGTGGGGTGCTCCCGGTGGCCCCTTACTTCGGAGGCTTGGCGGCCATCTTAGATGAATTGGCCGAGGAGCTAGGCCCTATCGGCGAGGTGGCCAGGATCCGGCACGGCGAGGAGATGATACACGATTTGGCCGAGAGGATTCCTGCTCTGCTCTTATGGCTGGGGAAAGAAAGCGTGAGGGAGAAGGTAACCCGCCTCTGCCGAGAGTTGGCCGTGGGAAGATATGATTGGGAGGGGGTGATATCCAGGCTGGAGGGGATTTACGATATTGTGTTGAAACGGTTGCCCAGAGAAACTCCTTACTTTCCCTAAAGCACTGGTGTCAAGCAGGAAGATTGTCGTCATTCTTCACCCCGCTCTTCAATGACTTCCTGCGCCAAAGTGCTTTTCATCGAAGCGAGTCCTTGACGTACCAAATCAAGGGTAACATTAGGGAGTAAATGGTTTTCCAACCCATACTCAGAGCCATCTGAGACGGCAAACCCTTGCTGGGTTAATTCATCTAAGCCACGTCGTTTAGAGGGTGTATATGGAACTTTGGTGCTTTTCAAATCCAACTTGATTTCCTGAAACATTTGAACTGCCCGGCGGATAGAAGCAAGGCGCTGATGGGAATAAGTAGCAAAGACATCAGCTCGAATGACAAAATAGGCACCTTCAGCCAAAGGGAATACAACTAATCCTTCATTACCTGCTTCGTTCAGTAACTTTAAGGGGATAACAATGCTTTCCTTTTCCAAGTTGATATTTGGCATAATTCACCTCACCCGGATATGTCAACTTAAACGAATTATAACATAAGGGTAACCTAAGGGCAAGGGATGGGAAAGGGAAAAAGAGTAGTATTTTCTTGCACGGCGGCGAAGCCACCGTGCAAGAAAATACCCTCAAAAGCCTTTTTAACCTGCCTCGAATGGAGAACGCTCATCAAACAAAATGAGAATGGCACTTTTTCAACACCCTCGGGCATTTCGAGGTTGACCTGGT
>DRAO01000499.1 GCA_011041825.1 Chloroflexota bacterium | reverse complement strand
GCGAACTCGAAGAAACCGAAGGCGCTGCCTGTCTTATCCTCAGGCACCGATTCGGCGATGAGGGCTACGAAGGCGGGCCACTGGATGGCCCCCAGGGTTTCCACCACCACCAGGAAAGCCACCACCTCGTACCAGCGGGAAGCGAAAGCAGCTCCCAGATAGAAGGGAATGAAGAGGAAGGTGGGCACCACTATCACCGCCTTGCGCCCGAAACGGTCGGCCAGGAGCCCTCCCGCAAACTGCATCACCGAGTAGCTGGCGGTGATGAGGGTGAAGGCTAACCCCACTTGGGCATCACCCGCTCCCAGGTCCCGCAGGTGCAAAGGGAGCAGGTAATACCAGGTGAATATACCTGTTAGAACCAGGAAAACAGTGCTTGAGAGGGTGATCAGGTTACGGGTAATCATAGCGCTGGTAAGTTAGAGAGGTGATGCGGCGAGTTTCTCCAGCTTTTCGAGGGTCTCGGCCCAGCTTATACGGGAAAGGCCCAGTTTCCGGCGTAGCTTCTCAGGAGGCATACCGGCCTTGTAATCCCGCAGGGCTGCCGTCCACCGCATCATCTCAAAAGTTAACCCCCCAGGTATCCCAGCCTGCTGAGCCAGATGGTGCAACACATATTCAAGGTTGCGTCCCGTGCATTCAAAAAGGCGCTCCCTGGGCTTGTATTGTTCCACATAGGATTTGAGAACCGGCACTATATCCGGCGGCAGGGCCAGCTTCCTTTCCTTATGGCGCATCTTGGGGTTCTCATAGCGTATTAAAACCGCAGGCTGCTCCGGGTCGGAGAGGTCTATATCGGCCAAGCGGAGGCTCAGGCACTCGCTCTTCTTCATCCCTGTGCTCAGGACGAGGCGAACAAGCAGTAAAGGGCGGAAATCCGGCTTGGGGCCGCTGGCCAGGCGCTTGGCGGCTTCCAGCAACCGCTCGACCTGGCTTTCATTGAGAACTTTCGGCAGAGGGGTCGAAACAGGGCGATGGGGGAGAGGGGCAGCAGGGTCCTCGGGGATAATCCCCTCCTTGTGAAGCCAGCCGAAGAAGACCTTTAAAGTGGTCAGGCGGCGGGCGTAGGACTTGGGTTTGCAGGGTTTGCCCCGCTTATAGAGCAGGTATTCGAGGAATCCCCTCAGGTCGGCAACGCCTATCTGACCAACAGGGTGCTCTTCCCCCAGGTAGCGGGAGAAAAGGCTCAGGTCCCACAGGAAGGATTTGATGGTGTTCTGGGTGAACCCCTGCCTGAGCATATAGCCGTGAAAGCCCTCTATAGCCTTTGAAAGAGGAGAAGAAGGCTTGAGCGACGGCTTCTCTTCCTGAGCGGGCAAGAGCGGCAATTGCTCAGCCACAGATTATCCTCCCCAAATTACTCGACATAATTATATCAACCCCTTGGTGATAAGTCAAGGCATTGCCTGGCTCTTGCCTTTTGGGAGCTTTTGTAGATAATATAGGGCGACACCTTGAGCCTCAGTAGGAGGAGAAAGCCAATGACCATTTTCACCGCTTCCAAAGTCGCCTGGGATGGTGAGACCCATCTCGCCGTCCGGATAAAGGGCACAGATGCAATCCTCACCCTCTTCGACCCCCAAAGCCCTCCCGCCGGGCGCACGCACCTTAAAGGGGAAGAGACTGCGGTGACGCTGGGCGGGCACGAGTTCGGCATCAAGCTGAGCCCGGCGACCTATGAGAATCTGCTGGCCTTCGACCGGAAGGTCTCCCCTCAGCGGCGTTTGGTGGCCCTGGGCAGGGAGAAAGGCGTCCGACACGGCCTGGGCACCGGCAACCGGGTGGTGATCACCGAAAAGGATGTGGGTTCTCTGGGCCATCCCGAAGCCCTGGGCGTGTTCGAGGGGATTTTCCGGGCCGTGAAGGGGTCGGGAGTCCCCGATTGGTTCATCCAGCAATCCATCGTGCGGGAGCTCATCCCCGAAGGGGTGTCCCCGGAGGATCATCCGGGGCTGGGGCACACTGGCGGCTACGGCCCTCGGGAGCTGTTGCGGAGCGGGCTCTTCGCCTTCCTTGCTTTAGGGGGCTATGCTGCGCCCGACTTCTTCATAGGTGCCGATGCCGACCACGCCATCGTCACCGGGGCCAACGAGGAGGAACTGCAAGCCTCGCTGGAACTCAACCGCATCGCCATAGCCGAATCCAAGGACTACACCAAGTTTACGGTAGACACCTCCCGTCTGTTCGGCTTCCCGGTATCACTATCTCCCGAAGACGAAAAGCGGCTCAAAGCCGCCTTCCTGGGCCGCACCTGGGAAATCCCCAACATCCTGCCCGGTCATCCTGGCTTCTCATACACCTTTGAAGAAGGCGAAATCCTGGCCCTGGGCCGCAAGTACTGGCGGGCTTGCCAGGTGCACAAGGAGCTTTACGAGTTCATTGCCGGGCTCAAGGGCGACGAGCCTTTCGATTACGAACTCTCCCTGGATGAGACGGCATCTCCCACCGAACCGAAGGAGCTGCTCTTCTACCTGGTGCTCCTTTACGAAGTGATGGGACTGCCCGAAGGAGCCGTGAGTTCCGCCGCTCCCAACCTGGGCTTCAGGAAGCGCTCCGATTACGAGGGCGATGTGGAGGGTGACCTCAAGCCCCGGACCAATGCCTGTGCCAGCATCCTGGCCCATTTCGGCGCTGCTTTGTGCATCCACTCCGGCAGCGGAGCGGGCATCGAGACGGGTAAAGGCCCCGGCGTTGACCAGGCCCTGGCCGAGGCCACTGGCGGCCACATAATGCTGAAGGTCTCCGGCATCTATCAGGAAATCCTGTGGCGCACACTGGCAGCTTCGCCCAGGCTGGAGGATAGGGAGCTGTTTGAGCGAGCTTGGGACGAAACCCACCGGGTAACCCGGTTCTTGGATTTGGTCTATCGCCGGTTGGTGGCAGGCCGGGAAGCTGCCGAAGCGATGCGCTTGCTAGAGGATGAAGCGGAGCTTGCCCGCATAGGGGATGAGTGGGGCAACCGG
>DRAO01000289.1 GCA_011041825.1 Chloroflexota bacterium | reverse complement strand
GTGGGGCTCTGGCCGCCAGCGGGCAGGGAATCGCCGAAGGCCCTTGCCTTACCGCTTTGGTCAACCAGATGCACGAAAACAGCATAGGATTGGTCGGTGGTGCCGGTGGGTTGCCAGTACAGAGTGAGGTGAATTTCCCACCCTGGCCCGGCCCTCAAGCTCCCGTCTTCGGAAGGACGGCGCACCTCACCCGAAGGCCCCACGCTTTCCAAATCATAACCTACCAGGCGGGCCAGGGAGCCAAATTGGGCCTCGGCGGGAAAAGCGGGCGAGGGCTTCTCAAAGCTATGCGGCCTTTCCCGAACGGCGATTTTCTCCAGGACAACCTGGTCATCCCCCCTGTTGCGGCCTCTTTTGACGACCAGGCGGGAGCCATCGGCGGGGTTGTACATCCCCGCTACCAGATTGTATCGGCCTGCCTCGAGGGTGGCCGGAATTACAAGCTTGTGCGGGTCCTGAAGGAGCATCCCTTTAACCCATTTGGAGGTGGGATAAGAAGGGGGAGCCTCCGAAGCAGCCACCACCTCCCTCCGAGCATCTTGAAGCTGAACGAACACCACGTAATCCGTGTCCGTCTCCTCTATGCACTGCCAGAAAAGCACAGGGTTGATGGCGTCTCCGGTGAGATAAGGGCCATCGGGCAAAGCGTAACCCAGAAGCAACGCCCGACCACCCAAATTGGCCCGCACTTCTTCTTCGATGGGCAATGCCCTGATGCCGGGAGGTTCTTTTGGGACGAGGACTTCGACGGCACCCAAGGTGTATTCGAGGCTCGGTTCCGGCGGCACTCCATCGAAGGCCTCCAGAGACTTTTCCTCATCCACGCTGTACACGCTCAGGCGCAATTCGTATCTACCGGGGGGCACTCCCGCAGGCACCAAGAGTCCGTGAGGGTCTGAATTTTCCTCCTCCGGTTCCCATTTCTGGAAGGGGTAATTATCCCCTGCAGGGCCGGAATCCCGCTGAGCCCAGGTTCTATCGTTGACATCAACCAGACGCAGGCGCACCCGGAATTCGCTTTCGGAGTCTTTCAGCTTCCTCCACTGCAATTTCACCCTCACCACTCCGTGGCCCGATTCCACCCTCTCATCGCCGACGGCGTATCCCTCAAGCTCCAGAAATTCCCCAAACCGCACCTTGGTTGGCTGGTAGGTTGCTTCGACCGGCGGAGCAAAGAGGAGAAGCCTGGTGGTTCCAAACCACTTATTGAGCACCGGATACGCCCGTTCCAGCAGATATTTCTCCACCCGGTTTTCCAGGATGGCGCCCCTGGCCTGGAAGGCCGGGAACCAGATTTTCCTCCCGCCTTCTAGAAATGCCTCAAGTTGGCTTTGCAATTCCTCCCCCCATTCGCTTGAGGCTACAGACAATGGGGAGGGGCATTCCCGAGGACAATAGCTCTGGAAGTATCCCACTTGCCAGGGATACACGCACAGAAGCACGTCCTCCGGCCCTGAAAGGCGGCTTACCAACTCGGCCAGGGGACGGTAGTCGTCTTCGGGATAACGGGGCACGGTGTAGAAATAAAACAGCGACAGGGCGGACAGCCCCGCTACCAGGATAAGTACACCTGTTTTTTTGCAAAGGCTTCGCCCTTGCCAATAAACAAACGTCTGAATCCCCAGGGCCAGGAACAAGAGGTAAGGCGGTAGAGCCAAGAGCAGAATGCGTTCAAAGTAGCGGGGGTGAAAGGGATAGAGGAGGTTGACCACGAACCCGCCCGAGAGAGGCACAATCAGGTAAGCGATGACCACAACCAGGGCGACGGTCCGGGAGCGCATACGCCACAACCCCGCCAGAGCGAGGAGGGCGAGGATGCTTCCACCCACCCACAAGGCCCATTCCCTCTGCGGCGGCAGGTGGCCCATCCCGAAGGCAACCAGGTAACGGGCCACGAAATAAGGCAGGGAAAGCGGTTGATATTGCTCGATGGCCTTCTTGCCCTCTATGTAAGCGGCCAGCCTCATCCCGGCATAGACCACCCAGGGGAGATAGAGGGCCATTGCCGCCAAAGGAAGTGCCCATATCCGTGAGAGATGGGCCTCCCGCAGTTTTATAAATCTGCGGGAGGTTCGCCAAAAGGTAACACTGATAACCAGATGGGCCAGCAGGATAAAGACGGCGTAATACTGGGTATAAAGGGCCAGAGCGGCGAAAAGCACATATCCCACCACAAGCCTGCACAGATGAAATTGCCTCGCTTCGCCTTCAGCCTCCAGAACGAGAAGCACCAGAAAGTGGGTGGAAGCCAGGCCCAGCAGAGTCACCAAACCATACATCCGCACTTCCTGGGAATAGTAGACGTGGAAGGGGGAGAGGGCCAGGAGCAGGGCCGCCAACGTTGCCACCTCCCTGCCAAGCAATGCACGGGCGAAGGCGTAGAGAAGGGGCACCGTCAACACACCCACGAAGACCGAGAAGAGCCGCAGGGCCACTGGACTTGCGCCCATCAGAGAAATCCACCAGTGCAGCAAGGCGTAATAGAAGGGTGGGTGGATGTCCAAGGAAGTGGCTTCCACCATTGCAGGTATGCTCATCTTGGCGAAGTAGACGCTGTACCCTTCGTCCCACCACAAGGGCTGGAAATCCAGCCGGATTACTCGGAGCAGGAAGGCTAAAAGGGTCATTAATAGAAGAAGATGCTTCTGCTGAAGCAGCTTTGCTGCTTTTGTAGAAGCATCTCTTAACGCACGGCTTGAGTTTTCTCGCATTTTGAGGTATGATATAACCGACATCTCACCGCCCGGAGGGGAAGATGAAAATCCTGCTCCTTCAGAACGTCAAAGGTTTAGGCAAAGCAGGCGACGTGAGAGAAGTAGCCGATGGATACGCCCGCAATTATCTAATCCCCCGAGGGATGGCCGTACCGGCAACCCCCAGCAACCTCCGCAAGGCCGAGCACCAGAAGCGCATTGAAGAGGAAAAGATGAAACGCCTGGCCGAGGACGCTCAGGCCCTGGCGGAGGCTATCTCCAACTT
>DRAO01000422.1 GCA_011041825.1 Chloroflexota bacterium | reverse complement strand
GCTTGCGCAGAGGAACCCCGATGCCTTCCTACCGTACCTGGCCGCAAGCCTCAATAACCTGGGGATGATGCTTTCCGCCCTTGGGCGCAGGGAGGAGGCATTGGAGGCAACTCAGGAAGCGGTGGGACACTACCGCGAGCTTGCGCAGAAGAACCCCGATGCCTTCCTCCCCGACCTGGCTGCAAGCCTCAATAACTTGGGGATGATGCTTTCCGCCCTTGGGCGGAGGGAGGAGGCATTGGAGGCAACTCAGGAGGCGGTGGGGCACTACCGGGAGCTTGCGCAGAAGAACCCCGATGCCTTCCTACCGTACCTGGCTCAAAGCCTTGGAACTTATGGGTGGGTGCTGATGGGGCTGGAACGCTACGATGAGGCGGCGGATGCCTTTGAGGAAGGGATACGGCTCCTGGCTCCCTTCTATCAGCGCCTGCCCCAGGCTTTCGTGGAATTGATGAGCGCTCTGGTTAGGGATTACAATAAGGCCTGCCGGGCGGCGGGGCGGGCGCCGAAATCGTAGAATTGTGGGAAAATCCGGGCCGGAGCCAGAACCCCCGGCCTGAGCGGTGAAAGCCCGCCGGAAGCGGGCTGTTCGGTTTGGCCTGAAGCCTGGCTTTTCTTGCCGAGCGCTTCCTGGATTGCCCGGAGAGGGCTTCGCTGAAACTCCGCTTGCCCCAAACACGAGGCCCCAAACACAAGGTTTGGGGCGGTGGAGAGAGCTGACGCTCCGCCGACACAAGGTCGGCGGTATCTTGATACCCCCAGCCTTGTGCTGGGGGAGGATCAGGAGGCCCCAAACCCAAGGCCTCGTGCCTTGGGCAGGGCCTTGTGCCCTGGGCAAGGCCTCGTGCCCTGGGCAGGGCCTTGTGCCCTGGGCAGGGCCTCGTGCCCTGGGAGAAGGCAGTCGGCAGCGGCAGGGCCGCTGTCCGTTACGATAACCTTGCGGGAGGGAGTGAGCAATGGATTGGGAACCCATCCGAGAGGAAGCGGTCAAATACCTTCAGGACCTCGTCCGCATTAATACCACCAACCCACCCGGCAACGAGACCCCCGCCGCCGAATATGTGGCTGAAGTGCTGCGCAAAGAAGGCATCGAGGCTCAAATCGTGGAGTCGGAGCCGGGGCGGGGCAATGTCATCGCCCGGCTCAAGGGCTCCGGCGAGAAGGGGGCGCTTCTGCTGCTCTCGCACCTGGACGTGGTGCCGGTGGAGCCGGAGCACTGGGAGCACGACCCCTTCGGGGGGGAATTGATTGACGGCTACATCTGGGGCCGGGGGACGGTGGACACCAAGCAGCTCACCGTAATGGAGATGCTGTGCCTGCTCCTGGCGAAGCGGGAGGGGCTTTCCCTCAAGCGGGATTTGGTCCTGGCCGCCACCGCCGATGAGGAAACGGGCGGCAAGCTGGGCGTGGAGTGGCTGGTGAAAAACCGCCCGGAGCTCCTGGAGTGTGAATACGCCATTAACGAAGGCGGAGGCTTCGGGTTTGACCTGGGGGGCAAGCGCTATTACCTGTGCGACAGCGCCGAGAAAGCCCCTTGCTGGATCAAGGTGAAAGCCAAGGGCACCCCTGGCCATGCCTCCACCCCCAGGGGAGACAATGCGGTCCTCAAGCTGGCCGAGGCCATTGCCCGCCTGGGTAAAGCCCGCCTGCCGATGCACCGCACCGCCACGGCGGAAGTTTTCATCAAAAGCCTGGCCCGTGACCAGAAATTCCCCAACTCAGTGCTGTTACCGCTGGTGCTCAACCCCATCTTCGAGCCTCTCATTATGAGGCAACTCCCCGAGGACAGCGAGATCAAGCCAATGCTCCGGGCAATGCTCCACAATACCGCCACCCCCACCATACTGCGGGCGGGGAAGAAAACCAACGTCATCCCCTCCGAAGCCGAAGCTGAGGTGGACTGCCGGGTGCTCCCCGGTCAGACCAAAGAGGACCTCTTCGCCGAAATCCGCCCCTACCTGGGCGAGGACATCGAAATCGAGGTCCTCACCGAGCCGATGCCCTTCGAGACCGATTACAACACCGAACTCTTCACGGTTTTCCAGGAGGTCATTGCCGAGGAGGACCCCGGGGCTAAAGTGGTGCCCTTTATGCTCACTGCCACCACCGATAGTCGCTTCCTGGCCAGGAAGGGCGTCAAAGTCTACGGCTTCTCCCCGATGAAACCTGACCCGAAAGCCTCTTTCCTGGAGTTGGCCCACGCCCATAACGAACGCATCTCGGTGGAGAACCTGATGTTCGGGGTCAGGGTGCTTTACAAGATAGTGAAGCGATTTTGCACCTGAGTTAGAGGTGTTTTTGTGGGCAACGACTTCGCCGTTGCCCACAAAAACACCCTTTTTCTCTTTTTTTGCCCCCGCTGTGGGGCGACATTGCTCACGTTTGGCCCAGGGAGGGAAACGTGGTAAAATTAAGGCTCAGGAATGCGTAGGCGTAAATTGATTTAAGGTAAACACAAAGCGGGGGTGCAGGGGGCGTCCCCCGAAATTTCCACAGACTATAGCCAAAGGTCTTGTTATGGAGGAAAGAAAAGCCAGGGTAGCCCTGATAAAAGGGGATGACCGATACCGGAATACGGCTCAAGCTCTAAGGCTCATCGAAGGCGAGATAGATTTGACCGATAAAAAACTGGTGCTGGTCAAGGTGAACTTCGTCTCCACCGTCCGCCAGTTAGCAGCTACCCACGTGGATGCGGTAAGGGCGGTTTTGGATTTCGTGCGGGAGCGGTATCAAGGGCCTCTGGTGGTGGCCGAGGGAGCTGCCCTTTCCGATACGTTTGAGGGGTTTCGCAACTTTGGCTACCTGCCCCTGGCCCGGGAATACGATGTCCTCCTTATGGATTTGAACCGGGACGAATGGGTCGAAGTCGAATTGCTCGACCGTCGTTTCCGGCCAATGAAGCTGCGGGTCTCGAAGACGGTGGTGGAGAGTGATTTTCGCATAGCCGTGGGGCCGCCCAAAACTCACGACACCGTAGTGGT
>DRAO01000418.1 GCA_011041825.1 Chloroflexota bacterium | reverse complement strand
GTCCAAGAGCGCTGCGGCCAGGAGGCCCAGTTGCCCTAAGGTAAAGTTGCGGATGGCGATGACACCGGAGAAGGTGCCCTCGGTGAGGATTTCAAGTTGAAAGAGAGCTCCAGGGACAACCGCTCCCGTCACTCGGTCGATGGCCACACCGTAGCGCCTTTCCAGCGTCGGTTCACCATCCAGGTAGAAATCCCTCACCCGCACTCTCCCGGCCAGAGCCGTGTTACCGAAAAGCCGGCAGGCATAGCAAGAGCGGGTGTAAGCTTCCGGCCCATTTAGCGCTGTAGTAACCTGTCCGGCAAAGCAGGCTTTTTTAACTCCCTCTCGGAGCTCACGGGTCTGGGTAGGGTCGCAAGCGCTCTTGGGATTTAAGCTTCGCACAAGCTTCTCCGCATAGCTGCGGATGACGCCTCGCAGGGATGAGCCGGGGAGGTAGACCTCATACCGCCCGTTGCGGCGGGTGCGGACGAAGTTCATATCGGGCAATGTCGGGTCTATGGCTGCCCCGCCCTCGCCTCCGGCCTTGATAAGGAGCGGCGTGCGGGGTTTGAGAACCAGCTCCAGTATGGCCTCGTTATAGAACTTGCTCAGCATCATTCACCTCCAGCTCCTATCTTTGTCAAAAGGGCTTCGAGCCACCTGTCGGCCTCCTCCAGAGGGATGGGTTTCATTTCCCCCCGGAGCAGATACGCCTTCAGGGCTTCGGGATCGGCGGCGTCTAAGCCCTTTATCGCCAGTTTCTCCAGCTTCACCTGCCCCAGGCCCCGACCTTTGAAGCCCCCCACATGGATGTGACCTCGCTCCAGCTCCCGGAGACCCAGCCACAGGAGCCCCCGCTCTTCCTCATCCAGGTTTTCGGCGACGATGCGAAGCCGGAAGCGGGTTCCGGCAGGGACGGCTTCGAAATCATACTTGTTCGCCACCGTCTCCTTCTCTCGGTGGATGGAGACGCCGTCCCGCACCTCGACGGTGGTTTCGCCGATGAGATGCAGGTCGGCCACTTTCACCCGCGAGGCCAGCCAGGGGCTGCCGAAGACCTGGCACACCCGGCAGGATTTCTCCCATACCTGCTCAGCCAGCCAGAGGTCTCCTTCTCTCCTAGCCTGGTCTCGCAATTCGGCCATCTGGTCTTTGGTAATGCACCATTCCTTCTCAACCACCGGGTTGCAAGCCCCTTTGCCATCCCCGGCGCTGTTTTCGAGGGTTCTCACAATACGTTCCACGTGGCTTCTCAGGACACCCCGCAGGGAGGAGCCGGGGATAAAGGGGTTGCCCTGGGCATCCTTGATGAGGGGCAGATCCGAGGCGGTGGGTTCGGCGGCCTCACCGCCCATCCCCACCCTCAGGCCCGTTTCGGCCACCAGGTCCGCTGTGATCTCCAGGCGACTTTCAAAGGTATCCCACATATTGCCACCTCCTTAAGGGTCCCGGATCTTATCCAGGTATTCGAGCCCGATGAAGGCACGCCGGAAGTAGCCCAGGTACAGGGCCACGTTTTTCATCAATTCCTCTGGCGAAGATTTCCCCTTAATCTCGTTCACGTCCGCCGCTATGGCCTCGGCCAAGAGCTTGCCATTTGGCAGAGACTGGCTCCAGAACTTATCTCGCTCCCTTTCTCTGGCGGCCTGATAACGCAGCCAGTTGATGAAAAGCAGCGGGGATGCAGCAGCCTGGGCCACTTCTATGGCTTTAGAGGTCTGGGTTTTACCCACATCAAGGATTTTCCTCACCCCAGATTTAGCTGCCTCCTTTTCGGCTGCCTCTTTAAGGCCCCGAACCAAGCCTTCGGCTTTCTGCACCATCCATTCTTGCAGTTCAGCCCTGTTCATCTTTCACCTCCAGAGCAAATTTCACGTGGAAGGGGTCGCAGGCCACGACCTCACCCCATCCTTCGGCTCGGCCTTCTCCCAGGCCATATTCCTCCGCCTCTTGCAGGAAGGCCAGCACGGCTTCCTTCTCTCCTTTCGGTGCCCGGAAGGCCAGGACGGACCCGGCGGCGACGGCTGTGACCACCGGTTTGGGCAATCCCCACGCCGCCGACCACCCCGACCACTCCTCCCGCTCTATCACCGAGGCATCCCTCAGGAACTCCAAGCCCTGCGGGATTGCCGAAACGTAATCCTCTAAAACATCCTTTTCCAGACGAGTTGTAGGACGCCCTTGCTTGTCGTATATGAGCAAAGGAGACCGGAGCGTGAGGGCGAAATACCAGTGATCAGGGTCAAGCTCCTGCCCATCGGTGTCTTTAGGCTGGAAGTCCCCAAGGCGTTTTTCGAGGAGTGGCAATTCAGGCGCAGGCTTCTCCGTCCATCGCAGGGTTACAGCTCCCATCCCCCTGGCCCTGGCCGTGCCGATGCGCAGGGAATAGCCCTCGCCATCCTTGGGGACGAACTTCCCCAGGAGCCCTTTTAAGGCTTCCCATTGCTCATCGGACATCTGCCAATAACCCACGAAGTGCAGGAAGCGGTCTTCTGCCTCTACACGTTGATGGGGCGGCAGAGCCTCTTGGGTGTAGAGGATGCCTCCTTCCGCCGTTTCGGTGAGGCGGTTCAACCCCACCCTGACCAGGAGGCGAGGGTGAACCTCGACCCGCCTGTAAGTATCGCCTATCCGCGCGACGAACCCCCGCAACCGCTCTAAGGGTTCCTCACAGCCTTCGTCAGGGCAGTCCCCCCTCGCAGGGCTCTTTCCCTTCACCAGGCATTGCAACTTGTAGAGAAGTTCATCCCAAACGCCGTGCCCGCCTTCACCTTTAAAGCCTCGGTGGGCTTTGCAGGTGAAAGCCGTTAAGGGGAAGGGAAAAACATCGCCCTTCTCCGGCTCCTCGCCAGTCTTGCCCACCTTCCATATTGGGTAGAGGAAACCGAAGCGAGCCGGGGGCTTGGCCAGAAAAACTTCAGCGAAGCCCTCAGGCGGAGAGGCTTCAGGGGGTTCGCTTTCCAACCCTACCTCGTGCTTCCACAGGCCGAGGGGACGCAGGAT
>DRAO01000054.1 GCA_011041825.1 Chloroflexota bacterium | reverse complement strand
TATTTACCTCCCGCCCATAATACACACGCAATTATACCAGCTTGCCTGCTTTTTAGCAACCTCCGGCAGCACGAGGGTGTTGAAAAACTCCGAGGTTGGAAACTACTCCGCAGGCTAGGGATAGAAAAAAGCCTGGGCCAGGGCTAGAAGCCCCGGCCTGAGCAGTGAAAGCCCGCCAAAGGCGGGCTTGCCAGGGCGCTTCCAGCGCCCTTTCTCTGCTCAGCCGGGAGCTTTGAGCTCCCGGCCTCCCTCCGTTGGCCTCTATGCCAATATGAGCGCCTCCCTTTTCGCCCCCTTCTGAGGCAACATCCTCAACCACGGTTAAATGGAGTGCTGCCCGCTTCGCCGCCGTGCAAGAATGCCCCTCTTTTTCCTTCCTTTTTCCTTCCTCTTAACCTCTCTTCCCCGCACCTTCACAGGCAATGGTTTTTCATTTATGTCAACTAAGCCCAGGTCTGTATCAGTTTAGTAAGTCTTTAACCCCCGGCACACGAGGTGCCAGGTTCAGCAAATCCCTGATGCTCCCCCGCCACAAGGGCGGGGGTATCTGACTTGCCCCCCAGGGGGAGTTTTCAAGATACCGCCGACCTTGTGTCGGCAGAGTTTCAGCCCGTTTAATCCGCCCCGAACTTCGTGTTCGGGGCAAAGATTTCTAAGGCCTATCGCCTACCAGGCTGTTACAGACTCACACTGCCCTCATTTGCTTTACAATTTCGCTTTTTTCGTTTATAATATCGGTCGAAATATTGCCGCTTATGTGTGGCCGAGGTAATTTTAACCTGGGCTATTTTTATTTACCTTCCCCTGGGAGACCCTTCCTTGAGGAGGTTCACACATTATGAGTGCGAAGGAGAAAGCGTATTTCCTAACCCCCGAAGGAAAGCGAAAGCTGGAAGAAGAACTGGAATACCTGCGCACAGTTAAGAGGCCCCAGGTGGCTGAGCAGATTCACCAAGCTAAGGCCGATGGGGACATATCTGAAAACGCAGGCTACGATGAAGCCAAGACTGCCCAGGCTTTCCTAGAAGGGCGTATCCTGACCCTGGAGAAAATCCTGGAGAACGCCATCGTTATCGAGAAGCAAGGCCCTTCAGATAGCGTGATGCTCGGTTCCAAGGTTACGGTGTTAGAAGAGGGGCAAACCGAACCGGAAACCTACCTTATCGTTGGCTCAGCCGAAGCCGACCCCCTTAATGGCCGCATCTCCAATGAGTCGCCTTTAGGCCAAGCCCTTATGGGAGCCAAAGTGGGCGATACGGTGGTGGTACACGCCCCAGCCGGTGAAATCCGTTTCAAAGTGGTCAGCATAGAGTAAAAAAGGTCCATAAAATTTCAACTTCGGGCCAGATTTTATTAAGGTGGTCGCACTATGGAGAAATTAGAGGAACTTACCGATCAACAGCGCCAGCGCCTGCTCAAGCTTGAACGCATCCGTCAGCATGGGATAGACCCCTATCCCGCCCGTGTTCAGCGGACTCACACCGCTGCTGAGGCACGCAGGAACTACGAAGCCGATGAGAGCTTTGGCGAAGAGAAGATCATACTTACCGGCAGGCTCGTTGCCATCCGCAAGATGGGCAAGATCACCTTTGCCCACATCGCCGATGGCAGCGGCAAAATACAGCTTTTCTTCCAGCACAATGTGCTGGGAGAGGAAAATTACCGCTTTTTCCTCCAGAACTTTGACATTGGCGATTTCATTGAGGCTCATGGGCACCTCTTCCGCACCCGCACCGGTGAGATAACCCTGAACGTGGAGAAATACCGCCTCCTCGCCAAAGCTCTGCACCCCCTGCCGGAAAAATGGCACGGCCTCAAGGATGTGGAGCTCCGCTACCGACGGCGCTACCTGGATTTGCTCGCCAACGAGGATGTGCGCCAGCTTTTCATCACCCGCAGCCGCATTGTGAAAGCTATGCGCCATTTCCTGGATTCCAAAGGCTTCATCGAGGTAGAAACCCCCATCCTCCAACCCATCTACGGTGGGGCCGCTGCCAGACCTTTTGAGACCTGGTATCACGCCCTAGAGCGCAAGTTCTACCTGCGCATCTCGGATGAGCTCTATCTCAAGCGTCTTATCGTGGGTGGATATGAAAAGGTCTACGAAATCGGCAAGGACTTCCGCAACGAGGGGCTGGATGTCCGGCACAACCCCGAGTTCACGATGATGGAATGCTATCAAGCCTATGCCGATTACCACGATATGATGCGCCTTACCGAAGAGATGATAGCCTTTATCGCTCAGGAAGTTCTGGGCACCACCCGCATCACCTATGCCGGACACGAGATTGACCTCACACCTCCCTGGCCTAGAGCCACGATGCGGGACCTGCTCATTGAGTACACGGGCATTGATTTTGAGGAATACAGGGATTTGGAGAGCCTGAGGAAAGCCATAGAGAAGCGCAACCTACAGGTGGACCCCAAGCCCACCTGGGGCAAGCAGGTGGATGAATTGTTCAGCGAGTATGTGGAGCCGTATCTGATACAACCCATCTTCGTAATGGATTACCCGGTGGAGATTTCGCCCTTAGCTAAGCGCAAGCCAGAGGCCCCCCACCTGGTGGAGCGTTTTGAACCCTTCGTGGGAGGTATGGAGATAGGCAATGCCTTCAGCGAACTAAACGACCCCCTCGACCAGAGGGAGCGATTCCTGGAGCAAGCCGAGGCCAGGGAGAGGGGCGATGAAGAAGCGCACCCCATTGATGAGGATTACATCTTTGCCCTGATGCACGGGATGCCGCCCACGGGAGGGTTAGGGATTGGCATTGACCGCCTCACGATGCTCCTTACGGATAAGCAATCCATCCGTGAGGTCATCCTGTTTCCCCAGTT
Source organism: Chloroflexota bacterium (assembly GCA_011041825.1). Classification (GTDB taxonomy): domain Bacteria; phylum Chloroflexota; class Anaerolineae; order SpSt-600; family SpSt-600; genus HyVt-206. Next base: position 151 of record DRAO01000054.1, on the reverse strand, counting down.
GCGCACTCTCTAATGTGAGAGGAGGAAAGAGGAGCAGGCGTTCTCTAACGCCTTTTTGCCTGCGCTAGAGAGCGCAAGCTCCTCTTGGCTATGCTAAAGGGCAGGGAGTTTCTAACGTCATCGTGCGAAGCTGCTCCTGAGAGCATCTACC
>DRAO01000039.1 GCA_011041825.1 Chloroflexota bacterium | reverse complement strand
GCTCATCGGCCACATAGAGCATCTCCCTGGGTATCATCTGCTCCCGCACTTCGTATCCCAACTCCCGGGCCAAGGTGATAACCGCATTGCGGGTTATGCCTTCCAGGATGGAAGCACTCAACGGTGGTGTGTAGATGGTGCCTCTGTAGACCAGGAAGATGTTCTCGCCGCTGCCCTCGCTGACATAGCCATAAACATCCAGGGCGATGCCCTCGGTGTAACCATGCTGGTGGGCTTCCATCACGATGAGCTGAGAGTTGAGGTACTGTCCCCCCAGCTTGCCCATTGCCGGAAAGGTATCAGGCCCCATACGACGCCAGGAGCTTACACCCACGTCTACGCCTTTTTCAATGGCTTCGGCCCCCAGGTAGCGACCCCATTCGATGGTGATGATGGCGACTTCCACCGGATAGGAGCGTGCATCCAGGTTGAAACCCTCAGAACCTCGGAAGGCCAGTGGACGGATGTAACAGGCTTCGTGTTTGTTGGCCCGCACTGTCTCGATGATGGCTTGCTCTATCTCCTTTTGAGAATATTGAAGCTCCATCCGGTAAATCTTACAGGAATTGAATAAGCGCTGGACGTGCTCTCCAAGGCAAAAGATAGCTGGGCCTTTGGGGGTCTTGTAGGCTCTGATGCCCTCAAAGACGCTGGAGCCGTAGTGGAGGGCGTGGGCAGTAACATGGACCTGGGCCTCCTCCCAGGGGACGAGCTTGCCGTTGAACCATATCCATTCGGACTTCGGGAACCCCATTTTATCACCTCCTCAAAAGGATTTTGTATGCGCCTCTGCGGAGGCAGCCACACCGCTTCCCACGCCCCATCGCAGTAAAAGGTGGGAGCTGGGGGATTTCCCCGTGTTCCAGTTCCTTGGTAACAAAGAAAACCCTTCGTCTCAAGGACGAAGGGCTTCCCCGCAGTACCACCCTGACCAGCAGGGTAACGGGTGCCACCCGTCGGCGGCTAGCGGGGCAAGCCGTTCACCGCCGGGTTTTCGATAGAAGATATGGAGCCGAGGGGACTCGAACCCCCGACCTCGTGAGTGCGATTCACGCGCTCTCCCAACTGAGCTACGGCCCCATAAGGTTTGATTTAGTATATAGCATCTGAGGCAAGTTGTCAAACTTGTGGTAGAAAATTGGAAAGCCCTGTGATTTAGGCCTGCGCCTTGACAGAAAGCCCGTAAGGGCTTACAATATATGCGAAAAATTGCATATAAAAGAGGGGACCTGAGGAGCAGGAAAGGCCAGGGCTAAAAGCCCCGGCCTGAGCAGTGAAAGCCCGCTGGAAGCGCCCTTTCTCTGCTCAGCCGGGAGCTTTGAGCTCCCGGCCCTTCTGTTGGCGGCTATGCCAATATGAGCGTTGGGATTTATGAGGGAAGAAGGAGAGGAACTCTCCTTTACCTTCCCCACATCCGTCAGGTTGCCCGCAATTTGCCCTTGTCCTAAATGCCAGCAGGAAGAAGGCATCTCAACCAGGAGGTTGAACGGATGAAAGTGAAACTAAGGAGAAGGAAGCTCGTTCTACCCGGATTGTGCACCCAAAGGCCTGATGAAGAATTCGTTCTGGAAAACAACGAGAGTGGGATTATCCTCCACAGGGCTAAGCCTGATATACGAAAAGTATACATTGAAGTTACCACCCGCTGCAACCTGCGTTGCAAAATGTGCATCCGCAATGCCTGGGATGAACCCTTGGGTGATATGGACGAGGACACTTTCGAAGCCCTCCTTTCACAGCTTGCTGAATTACCTGAATTGACGGAAGTCGCTTTCGGTGGCTTCGGTGAGCCCCTCATCCATCCCCGCATAATGCGGATGCTTAAGGCCATCAATGCCCTGGGGGTTAAAGTGAAAGTGAGTACCAATGGCCTTCTCCTTGATGAGGAAAAGGCTGAAGCTTTGGTGGATATAGGCGTCGAGGAGTTGGTGGTATCCTTCGATGGGGCAACCCCCAAAGCCTACGAGGCCATAAGGCGTGAGGCAGACTTCCGGCAACTTGTTGAGAATTTGCGTCACCTTAACGAGGTCAAAAGCCGTCGGAACAGCCCTTTCCCCCGCATCGGGATTGAGTTCGTGGCGATGAGGAGCAATGTGGGGGAGTTAATATCCCTTGTGAAATTGGCTAAGGAGTTGCAAGCGTCTTTTATCCTCGTCACCCACCTCCTGCCTTACACCGAGGATATGGTGGGCGAAATCCTGTATTCCCGTGACGGGGATGCCTACACTTTTCCCGTGTTGCCTGGCTGGCCCCTTATGAGTGGAGGCTGGCTGCTCTGGGGTACCGTGTACCTGCCTCGGAGCCGTTGGGGAGCTGAACGACGCTGCCGCTTCATCCGGGATAAGGCCACCGTGGTGGGGTGGGATGGAAAGGTAAGTCCTTGTTACGCCCTGATGCACTCCTACCCGTATTACATCTTCGGACGGCGCAAGAACGTAACCCGCTACATCCTGGGCGATATCCACGAGCAATCCCTGGCCGAAATTTGGACATCGGAAGAATACGTGAAGTTCCGCTACCAAGTGCGCAACTTCCGCTTCCCATCCTGTGTGGATTGCGACCTCGGCGATACCTGTGACATCCGGGAGAACAACGAGGGCTGCTGGGGCTGGAACCCTTCTTGCGCCGATTGCCTTTGGGCACAGGATATTGTACAATGCCCCTAGGAAGAGACCATCTGGTAGCACTGCATTTAACCGTGGTTGGCAATGTTGCCTCACGGTAGAGCTCGAAAAGGAGAAAAGAAAGCGTTTTTGTGGGCAACGGCGAAGCCGTCGCCCACAAAAACCCTCTTTTTATGTTGACCACGCTTAAGTGGAAGGCTACCGATCATCTCGAAAAGGGAATCTAGCCACCTGACACTTTTACGAAACTGGGCTCAAAATGTCCGGGAGCTGGAAGCTCCCGGCTAAGAATCTGGAAGCGGGTTGAAAACCCGCTAACCCTCAGCCGGTTTTCAACCGGCTTTAAGGCTTCTCAGCCGGGTGATTCATCG
>DRAO01000435.1 GCA_011041825.1 Chloroflexota bacterium | reverse complement strand
TTACGACGAGCTTTCGCCAGAGGACATCATTGTGACCGATTTCGAAGGGGAGGTGATTGAAGGCGAAGGGGCTCCGTCCATTGAACTTATGATGCACGTTGCCATCTATAAAGCTCGCCCTGATGTCCGGGCCATCGTCCATTTCCACTCGCCTTTTGCAAGTGTCGTGGCTGTGATGGGGGACGAGATACCCCCTATCCTTGAGGATCAGAAGGTCTTCCTCCGGGGGGAGGTAAAGGTGGTGCCTCATCTCCCTCCTGGCAGCAAGGAGCTAGCCGAGGAGGTTGTGAAGGCATTGGGGATGCAGAATGCGGTTATACTCCAGAATCATGGGGCCGTTTGCGTGGGGCCTGGCCTCAAGGAGGCGTTAAACGCCTGCCTCTACCTGGAGAAGACAGCGATGGCTTTCGTCTTCGCAACGTTGGCGGGGAGGGCCAGGCTTTCACATCCAGGTGAGCGCCGATGGACCTGAACAGGGCCAGGTACTCCTCTGCCACCATCTCAGGCGAAAACCTCCGGGCCTTCTCGATGGCTCTTCTGCTTATCCTGCGCCTTCGTTCCTCATCGGCTAACAGGCTAATAAGGGTTTGCGCCAGCGCTTCCACATCGTTGACCGGGATCAAGATGCCGTCTTCGCCATCCTCAACCACGTCTTCCGGCCCCCCGGAGCGGGTGGCAATCACCGGCACCCCCAGGGCCATAGCCTCTACCACCACGTTGCCGAAGGTCTCCCAGCGGGAGGGCACCACGACCACATCTGCTCGCTTCATCCAGGGGTATGGGTTGAGGGTAAATCCTGGGAAGGAAACCGCCCCTTCAAGACCCAATTCCTTCGTCAAAGCCTGGAGGTACCCCCTTAAAATCCCGTCTCCCAGGATGACCAGCTTGGCCCGGGGGAAGGCTTCAATCACCCTGACAAAAGCCTTGAGCAACAGGTCGAACCCTTTCTCGGGGATGAGGCGGCCCACGGCCACTATTAAGGGCCTCTCGTGGGATGCGGGGATTGCTTCTTCAGCAAGGGCGCATATCCGCTTCACCTTGACAGCGTTGGGGATTATCCTGACGGGGATTTCATCGCTTCGGGCCAGATTGCGAAGCTGATGGTAAATCCTTGATGAAGGAGCCACAAAAGCATCGGCGTACCGATAGCCCCGGCCTAGCAAGGCGAAGGCGAAGCGCCTTACTGGCTTCCTGAACACGTGTACCTCAAAATCCGTCTCTCCCACCACTATCCATCTGGGCGGCTCTCCCCGCCGTTTCTTCCGGAAGGCCAGGCCAGCTATGAAATCAGCCTCCCACAGGGAACTTATGACGACTTCGCTTTCTTCCTCCTCCACCAACCTCCGCAACCGGGCTGGAACCCCGAACAGGACATCAACCCCAAACCGGATTACGTTCTTCCTCAGGAAACGCCTCAGCATCCCTGGGGTTTCCAACCGCCTTAGCATTGTGGCGGCCTCCTCCGGGAGCAACTGAGCCACCCTTGCCCCTCTGGGCAAGGCCCGGAGGAGTTCCCCCTCGGCCCGGATGGGGGCGAAGGTTACCCCGATGCCAAGGCTTATGAATTCTTCCGCCAGGGTGATGAAGTGCTTCTCCGCCCCTCCTATGCGCAAGTTAGGGAGAATTATTGATAAACGCATCGCCTTCCTCTTGTCAGGAAGAAAAATCCCACGCCTCCCCCTATGGCTATGAAAGGCATAACGGGCACCCGGAAGCGGGCGTAGGCCTCCGGCCCTGCCGAAAAAGCCACGAAATACACGATGGGGAGCAGGATTGCCCAGAAGCCCAGCCAGTTGCCCTCTTTCCCCAACTTCCACAACCCCCACCCGAATGCAGGCCATATTGCGGCAAGCATAAGGACCTGGACCCCCGTCAGCATCAGGGTTAGGAGGCTGGTGCTCTGGAACAGGCGCTGGAGGAGGGAGCCTCCCCCGGCTTTACCCCAGGGGCTCAGCGTTGACCCGTGCTCCGCCAGCCCCAGCTGGAGGTCAATGGTGCTCCTCAGGGGTTTAACGAGCATATTGAAAGCCGAGATGAAGGCATTGCGGGCGTAAACCTGGGGAGAGCGAAGGATGACGGATAAGGCCACCTGGGCTTGAACCTGCCTGAACTTCACCGGAGATTGAGAGGGGTCGCCGGGGAAGAGAGCCCTTGCCTCCCCTTGGAGGATTTCCCTCGCTTCCTCGATAGATACCCGATGTTCTACCGCATAAACCCCGGCGGCTCGGTAATTAAGCAGGTTGTGGCAAGCTATCGTGCTCAGAAAGGGGGTACCGAACTCCAGCCAGTTGCGTATGACCCATACCAGCACCACTAGTATGTAACCCACCGTGTACAAAGCCCCGCCCTTCAGGGCACGCTTGTGAACAGGGGGCGAGGGAGGCTTTCTTTCAGACCGGGGGAAGCCTGCCTTCTGAGGCTGGTCAGGCCGCTGACGAAGGATGACGGGTTGGGGCTCTTGGGCGGCAAGGAAGAAGAGAGGGAACATAGCCAGCGGTAAGAGCACAGCAATGGGCCTGCACAAGGTAGCTAAGCCCAGGATTAAGCCTGAAAATCCTGCCCAAAGGGGAGCTTTCTCGCCTCTGAGGAATAGGACCAGCAGCCAGGTCGAAGTGACCAGCAGAAAAGTGAACAGGGTTTCGGTAAGCAAGAGGTTGGCGTAAACGATGGAAGGGACATCCAGGGCCATCAACCATCCCGCCATTAATCCGGCTTTCCAGTTCCGGGTTAAAAGCCCTGCTAGAGCCGCCACCCCCCATACGGTTGCCACCGAAAGGAGAACCTGCACCAGCACAATCCACCGGGGACCCAGGCCCACAGCCCTGAGTGCGGCGAGGAAAAGGGGATACACGGGGGTGCGCTCGTGCTCGGGTGGGAGGCCAGGAAGACCCCTGGTAAACGTATAGGAGGTGAGGAGGCTTTGAGCCAATCCCCAATACTCCTGGGAATCCGATGTGAAGAAGCCTTCCGGGTGAAGGAAACCCACAGCCATCCACAGGAGCAATCGGAGGATGAGGGCCACGCTTGTTA
>DRAO01000213.1 GCA_011041825.1 Chloroflexota bacterium | reverse complement strand
GGGGCGTGGAGAGCATCTCCTTCCACTCCACCAGACCGGGCATCCTCTACGCTGGCGTCATCGGCCAGGGAGCGTGGGTGAGTTATGATTATGGGAGCACCTGGCAACCTCTCAGCCCTTCCCTCCAAGGGTTGGGAATTGCCACCCTGGTGGTGGACCGAGAAGATGAACACCTTCAATATGCCCTCATCGTCTTCGACAGAATCTACCGCAGCACCGACGGCGGCGAAAGCTGGCACAGCGTTTGGGAAGGAATGCTCCTCAGCGACGAAGCCCTCTTCCTGGCTCAGGCCCCCCATCCGCCCTACACTTTATGGGCTGGAACCCGTGAAGCCCTCTACCGCAGCGACAACAAAGCTGTCCGCTGGGAGCGTGTCCCTGGCCTCAATGGGCAGAGCAGCCTGATAGTGACCTTCCATCCCACCCGCCCCGGCCACATCTATGTGGGAGCTACCCGAGGCCTGTACAAAAGCCAGGACGATGGCCACACCTGGAGGCTCATCGGTTTCGAAGGAAAAACCGTGAGCGCCATCGCCTTCGATCCGACGGACCCCGATGTCCTCTATGTAGGAACCCTGTATCACGGCCTGTACCGGGGGCGAGAGAGGCAATGGGGGTTCATCGGCAAGGGTTTACCCCTGCGCATCAGGCAGGTAATGGTGGATGAGCGAAGCAGGCTTTTCGTGCGCACCTATCAAGGCCTTTACCGAGGGGAAAGGCGATGAGGTTTGTCCTCCTAACTCTAATTCTGATGCCCCTTATCACCCTGAATGGATGCTCGGTTCCTTCCCAAACCGGCACGCTGTGGTTTGGCGTGCACATCTTGAGCCCCGAGGATGCCACTTTCCGTGCCGCCAGGGAATTGGGAGCCACCTGGGTGATTTATCCGGTCCTGTGGCGGGATATCGAGCCCTATCCAGGGCACTACGCCTGGCCCGGGCTGGACCTCACCGTGCAGGCGGCGGAATACTACGGCCTGCGGCTGGCCGTGCGGGTAGACCATCCCCCCTCCTGGGCCAGCGGTGGTGAAGGCAACACCCCTCCCCGTGACCCCGAACTCTACGCCGAATTCGTGGGGAAGCTGGCGCAGAGGTACGCCGGGAGGATAAAAGCCTACATCATCTGGAACGAACCCAACCTGGCTCAAGAATGGGGTGGAAAGGCCCCCGACCCCGAAAGCTATGTGGCCCTCCTGCGGGCTGCCTACTCCCGCATTAAGGAAGCCGACCCTCAGGCACTGGTGGTGAGTGCGGGGCTGGCATCCACCAACGAACGCAGCCATCAGGCAATGGACGACCGGCTCTACCTGCGCCGGATGTATGAGGCTGGAGCCAGAGAGTTCTTCGACGCCTTGGGAGCTCATCCCTATGGCTTCGCCTATCCACCCGACGACCCTCGTGGCAGCCATCAGGGGCTCAATATGGCTCGCTTGGAGGAACTGCGGGAGATTATGGTGGCCTTTGGCGACGCTGATAAGAAAGTGTGGGTCACCGAATTCGGCTGGACCACCGAAGGCTACGGCGAATGGACCTGGGCCGAGGTTACAGAAGAAGTTCAGGCCCGCTATCTGACGCAAGCAGTGGCAATGGCGGCGCAAAAGTGGCCCTGGGTGGAATTGATGGCTGTGTGGAATCTGATGGCAGGTGAAGAACAACCTCCGGCCTACCGAGGCTTTAACCTCCTGCGGCCTGATGGTTCTCCCAAACCTGCCTACAAGGCCCTGCAATCGTTGACTCGCCACGCTCTCTACCTGCGCCGAGAGCCACCCCCACCCTACCCTGATACCATCACCATCCTGGCCCCCGATCAGACCGTGCACCTGGGTGACAGCGAATACCCCTACCCCTGGGAGCCTCTCCACCTGGGGCAGAATCCCAGCCCGATATGGGAGGGAGCTTTCTATGTCCAGCGGCCTTGCAAGGGCCGCTGGCTCCTAAGCTTGGAACTGTTTCAGAGCAACGAACCGGGCAACTTCATCGCCATCAACGGACATCGGGTGACCAAACCCTACCTGCCTGTGGAAAGTTGGGAAGGGAAATGGGTGGTGGTGGACATAGAAGTCCCGGCGGAAATCCTCCGGGAAGGGCGCAACCGGATAACCATTTCCATTACCAAAAGACCTCCTCCCTGGCAGCACGGAGACCTGGTTTGGGACGACATTCAATTCCGCAATGTGATGCTCAAGCGCATCCGCTCCGCAAGATTATGGGAAGTATTTTCCCTTCTCCGGCCTCGGGGACAGTTTCAGCTGAAGAGTTTTCAACACCTTCGGGAGAGGCTTTCTTGCGAACTTGGGTAAGTCCTGTTATACTGAGGTTTAGGTAAGCGGGAGGGAAGATGCGCTTTCGTGCAGCCAGCAATATCAGGCACACGGAGGATCCGGGTGTGGAGGTTAAGCGGTGAAAACAGCAGAATTCGACTATCATCTCCCGCCGGAACTCATAGCCCAGACTCCCGTGGAGCCCAGGGATGCCTCCCGGCTTATGGTGGTGCATCGGGACACGGGGCAATTTGAGCACCGCATCTTTCGGGAGATTGTGGAATACGTAAGGCCTGGTGATTTGCTGGTGGCCAACCAGAGCCGGGTCATCCCTGCCCGCCTGTACGGGCGCAAGGTGCCCACAGGCGGCAAGGTGGAGCTTCTCCTGCTGACCAAAAGAGGCGAACGCGTGTGGGAAACCCTGGTGAGGGGACGGCGCATCCGGGAGGGGGTCAGGATAAGGGTAGGGGATGGAGAGCATAGCCTGGAAGGAACCGTGGTGGAGATAACCGAATCGGGCGGACGGCTCATCGAATTTGAGGCGCCCTTGGAGCCTCTCCTGAAGCACATAGGGGTGGTTCCGCTCCCGCCATACATCCACAAGCCCATAGCCGACCCCGAACGCTACCAGACCGTTTACGCCCGCATCGAGGGCTCGGTGGCCGCACCGACGGCGGGGCTGCACTTTACGCCGGAGCTTATGCGGCGCATCGAGGAAAAAGGAGCCCGCTTCGTCTTCGTAACCCTGCACATCGGCCTGGACACCTTCCGCCCGGTGAAGG
>DRAO01000497.1 GCA_011041825.1 Chloroflexota bacterium | reverse complement strand
TACGAATGGCGAATGGCGAATGGCGAATGGCGAATTTCGCTATTCGCCATTCCTCATTCTTCATTCCCCTAAACTCATCCTGCACCTCCGTGCCACGGCGGGTGGCGTTTTCGAAAGCAGGGCCGATTTCCACACCTTTCACCGCCGGGATGCTCATCACCGCTGCGGCCAGGCGGGCGTCCAGGCGTCGGTCCCAATGGACGTAGCTTCCCAGCCCCACTGGCACGCCCGTGGCCGAGACCACGAACACCCCGCCCAAGGTGTCGCCTTCCTCCCTGGCAGCGTCAATCTCCGCCCGCATCCGGGCCGAGGCTTTGGGGTCAGGACAGCGCAGTTCGTCCTTTTCAGCCAGGGCCCAGAGTTCCTCCTCGGGAATTTCCGGCACTCTAGCAGCCACAGTCCCAATCTGCACCACGTAACTCCCGACGGCGATGCCGAATTCCCGCAGCAAGAGTTTCGCCAGGGCTCCCGCCGCCACCCGTGCTGCTGTCTCCCTGGCGCTGGCCCGTTCGGCCACGGGCCGGGCGTCGTCGAAGCCGTATTTGAGCATCCCGGCGTAGTCGGCGTGGCCGGGGCGGGGGACGGTGAGCGGGGGCAGGTCTTTGTCCTTCCAGTTGGGCCAGTCTTTGTTCTCGATGCGGATGGCTACCGGTGCCCCGGTGGTGCGTCCCTTCCACACCCCGCTCAGTATCTCGGCTCTATCCCGCTCGATGCGCATCCTGCCACCCCGCCCGTAACCGCCCTGGCGGCGGCGTAGTTCCCGGTTGATGAAGCCTTCGTCCACCACCAGCCCTGCCGGGAGCCCTTCGACGATGACGGTGAGACAGGGGCCGTGGGATTCGCCAGCGGTTAGAAATCGCACCTCCACCTCCTCAGGATTGGACGCAGATTAACGCAGATTGACGCAGATTCTATATTAAATCTGTGTGCGAAGCCTGCGTTCACCTGTGCCCCGCCTCTGCACCCAAGCCATACTACCTTTACGGGTATTGTCATAAGCTTTACGCCTGATTTCCGGCTTGGGACCGAAATTGAGAAGCAGCCCAACTTCATAGGGTGTGGCCTTCAAGTAGTTCAACAGTTGCGCTTCATGCTCGTCTATTAACGTCCGAGTGGCTTTTAATTCCACAATGACCAAATCCTCCACTAACAAATCGGCAAAGTACTCTCCCACTAGTTGCCCATCGTAGTAAACAGCAATGGGAGCCTGCTGCACAACTTTTAGTCCCATTTTTCTCAACTCAATGGCTAAGGCGTTCTCATACACCTTCTCCAGAAATCCATATCCCAAAACATTGTACACGGTGTAAAAAGCTCTTATAATCTTGTCGGTTATCTCTTTATGCTTATACATTTTTCTTCCCACCCAATCTGTGTTTATCTGCGTTCATCTGCGTCCTATTTAACCCTAACTAAGTGGTAATTCTTGCGGCCTTTGCGCAGGACGATGAACTGGCCTTCGATGGAATCGGCGAGCGTGACGTTGCGCTCGATGTCGGTGACCCGGCGGTTGTTGAGGTAGATGCCGCCGCCCTGGATGAGCCGGCGGGCATCGCTGCGGGAGGTGGCGACGCCGCACTTCACCAGCAGCTCAATGAGGGAAATCCCCTCGCCTTCCAGCTCAGCCTTCGCCACCTCCGTCGAAGGCACATCCTCGAAGATCTCCGCAATCTCCCTGGCGCTCACATCGGTGATCTCCCCGCCGAAGAGCACCATCGAGGCCCGCTCTGCCCGCACCAGGGCATCCTCGCCGTGCACCATCCGGGTTACCTCACGGGCTAATGTCCGCTGGGCCTCCCGCTTCTCGGGAGCAGTGGCCACAGCCTGTTCCAGCTCCTCAATCCTCTCCTTGGGGAGCAGGGTGAAGTACTTGAGGTACTGAACCACATCCCGGTCGTCAGTGTTCAGCCAGAATTGATAGAACTTGTAAGGCGACGTGAGTTCGGGGTCGAGCCAGACTGTCCCCGCTTCGGTTTTGCCAAACTTAACACCTGAGGCCGAGGTAATAAGGGGCAGCACCAGCCCGTGAACCCTTGCCCCTCGCAGACGCCTGATGAGGTCTATCCCAGCGGTGATGTTGCCCCACTGATCGCTCCCGCCCATCTGAAGGGTGCAGTTGTAGCGGTCATAGAGCACCAGGAAATCGTAAGCCTGGAGGAGCATATAGCTGAATTCAGTGAAGGAAATCCCCTCCTCTTGCTCAATCCTGCGCCTGACCGATTCTTTAGCCAGCATATAATTAACGGTGAAGAATTTGCCCACATCTCGCAAGAAATCAATCAGATTGAGGGGAGTCAGCCAATCGGCGTTGTTCACCAGTAAGGCGGGATTGGATTTGGCCTCGAAGTCGAGGAGACGGCTTAGCTGCTCCCGCATCCCTTCGACGTTTCTCTCAATCTGCTCCTTGCTCAGAAGTGGCCGCTCCTTATCCTTGCCGCTGGGATCACCGATGAGGGCTGTGCCTCCGCCTACAACGGCGATGGGGGTGTGCCCATAGCGCTGTAAGTGCACCAAAGCCATAATAGCAAACAGGTTACCCACTTGGAGGCTGGGAGCAGTGGGGTCAAAACCTATATAAGCGGTGACTTTCTGGGTTGCCAGGACTTCCTTCAAGCCCTCAGTGGCATCGTAAATCATCCCTCGCCATTGGAGCTCTTCAAATACATTCATAGTTCTCCTCCTGGGCAAATGTGATTCGTGTCGGAGACCACCACACGAAAAATTGGCCCCTTTCATTGTGTTACTGGGCCAGGTAGCGCTACACTTAATCGTGGTCACATAAAAAGGTATTTTGTGGGCAACGGCGGAGCCGTTGCCCACAAAAACGCCCCCTTTTTCACCTCCACTGTGGGGCAACATTGCCAACCACGGTTAAATGGAGTGCTACCTTGGGCTATATTATACCTAAGTTTAATAATAATGCCAGAGGGAACTTTACACGAGTGTGTCCCAAGAATGTCGGGGGCTGAAATGGCCCTCACCCCTCCCCCAACCCCTCCTCTCTCCCGCTCGGCCCTGTCGGGCTGGCAGGAGAGGGGGGTGGGGGG
>DRAO01000362.1 GCA_011041825.1 Chloroflexota bacterium | reverse complement strand
GACCACCAGGACCTGGCGCTTGGTGGCAGCCTGGATGGAGATGGCGATTTCATTGATACGGGCTATGAGGTCGGAAAGTTGGGGCTCCAGGACTTTGCGGATAATTTTCCGGGTGGAATGCTCGGTCTGGATTTTCGCCAGGGCCGAAACGAAGAAGGCCTTAAGGTCAAACCCTGCTCCGGTGGCAAACACTGCCCCCTCTTCCTCGAATTGCTCCACGGTAGCGTTCTTCCAATTTTCTAACTCCTTGAGCAGTTGGTCCGGCAGCTTCCCTCCGGTGTCCACATACTGGAGGAAAATCTGCGCCCCCATCGCCAGGAGCACGTCTATGTAGTCCACGTTGTAGACATCACAAACCTTTCTGACAGAAAAGTACACGGGGAAGAACTTTTCGTGGATTTCGGGCATCCCTATCAGGCGGTTCAACTCCGTGGACTTGCCAGAACCCCTGTGGCCAGAGAAGAAGAACTTGGGCGGCTCGACGTGCCTTCGTGTAAGGGCGCTGACCAAAGCCCGTATCGGGTTGCCCGGCCTGTGGACGTAGAAGGGGCTCCCGGTGGGCAGCGGCGTCAGTGGGTCGAAGTTGCTCCAGGCTTCGTCCAGGTTATAAGCTTTCTGGGCCAGCTCCATAAATCACCCCCTGAGAAATTGCGTAACCTGCTTTACGTAATAAAGGATACCGCACAAATCCTGTAAAGTCAACTTCTCCGGAGGTTGGCAAATTTTTTGAATTTATGTTATACTAATATAGCTTTCAATACGCACCACAAGAGGAGCCTAAATGCGAGCGGTAGATATCATAGCGAGAAAGCGAGATGGCTTCCCTCTCACCAAGGAAGAAATAGAGTTCTTCGTCAAGGGCAGTGTGGAAGGAAGCATCCCCGATTATCAGATTTCCGCCTGGCTTATGGCGGTTTACCTCAAAGGGATGACCATCCGGGAAACTGTGGACCTCACCTTAGCGATGGCCTTCTCCGGGGAAGTTCTAGACCTAAAGGAAGTCGCTCCCCTTACAGTTGACAAGCATTCCACCGGCGGTGTGGGCGATAAAACCACCCTTGTGATTGCCCCTATAGTTGCCTCCCTAGGTTTACCAATTGCCAAGATGTCAGGCCGGGGCTTAAGCTTCTCAGGAGGCACCATAGACAAGCTGGAGTCCATCCGGGGCTACCGGGTTGATTTGAGCGTGGAGGAATTCAAGCGCCAGGTGAGCGAACACGGGATTGTGGTCTCAGGCCAGACGGCCCAGCTTGCCCCTGCCGATGCCAAGTTCTATGCCTTGAGGGATGTCACCGCTACCGTCCCTAGCCTTCCTCTCATTGCCAGCTCCATTATGAGCAAGAAGATAGCTGCCGGTACCGATGTGCTTGTCTTAGATGTGAAGGTGGGTAAAGGGGCTTTTATGAAGACTTTGGAGGATGCGAAAAATCTGGCCCGGCTTATGGTGGATATAGGCAGGGATGTGGGCAAGAGGGTCTCAGCAGTTATCGCCGATATGAACCAGCCTTTGGGTTTGGCTGTGGGAAATGCCCTGGAGGTGAAAGAGGCCATTGATACCCTTCAGGGCAGAGGGCCTCAGGATTTCGTTGAGCATTGTATTGTGGTTGCGGCGGAGATAGTGCGCCTGGCCGGTAAAGCCAGGGATTCCAGGCAGGCCCGGAGTATGGTGGAAAAAGCCCTTAAAGAAGGGAAAGCCTGGGAGAAGTTCGTGGAATGGATTGAAGCTCAGGGCGGTGACCGGGCTGTGGTGGAAGACCCTTCCCTGTTGCCCCAGGCCAGGTACCAGGAGCCTTTGCTCTCACCTCGTTCGGGTTATATCTCTGAGCTCAATGCGATGGAAGTTGGTATGGCTGCTGTGATCCTGGGGGCCGGACGGGAGAAGAAAGGTGAGCCCATAGACCATTCTGTTGGTATCGTGTTGCATAAGAAGATAGGGAATTATGTGGAGAAGAACGAACCCTTGCTAACCATTTACGCCAATGATTTAAGCCGCCTGGAGGAAGCCCGGAAGCGCCTCTTAGGAGCTTTTTCCTGGAGCGAGATGGAACCCTCTCCACCTCCGTTGATATATGAAGTGATCCGCTAACCCCGCATTTCAATAATCTCGCCTTAAAGCGAGTAACCCCGTGCTTGGTAGCTACGCATTTAATCGTGGTCACATAAAAAGCGGGGCTCCGTTTCCCGCAGACCTCCGAATTGCCTCTTAAAAGCTCCCACCGCCGCCGCTATTTCCTCCCGGCTGAAAGCCCCTAAGGCCAGCAGGGCTGCGAAATAAACTATAGCCGCCGCTGGCACTCTCACCAAAATGTTCACATCTCGCATCACCCACAATATCACCGCCATCACCGCCGAGGCCACGCTGGGCCGCCAGAAGAGCTCCGGCCAGGGCAGGGAGCCGATGTGCTTCCGCACGCAGTAGTAGAAGGGGATGAGCAATGCCAGCTCCGAGAAAATCGTGACCACCGCCGCCGCCTGGTAGCTGTAGCGGGGGATGAAGATGAGGTTCGCCACGATGTTGAAGGCCACGCCGATGAGGAAGGCCTTGGTCAGGAACCGCTGCTGGTCTATGGCGATGAGCACGTACTGGGTGACGCTGTTGATGTAGCTCAGGGGCAGGAACCAGATGAGCAGTTGCAGCGCTATCATCGAGTGGGGCAGGTATTCGGAGCCGCCCAGGATGAGGATGAGCTCCTTGGCGATGAAAGTGGTGCCCACGGCGATGGGGATGCTCACTATCAGAAGCAACCGCAGCGCCAGGATGTAAGCCCGCATCAGGGATTCCTTGGCCGAGGCGGCGTAGCGGGACATAATCGGGAAGATGGCCATCGTGAAGTAGGCGGGGATGATGTTGAGCCCGTCAATGTACTTGTAAGCCGCACCATAGTAACCCACCACCGCATCGCCCTTGAGGGGCTGCAATATCAGCACGTCAATGCGGAAGAAGACCGTCGCCAGCAGGTGGTTTATCATCAGCGGGAAGGAGGTGTCCAGCATCTGGCGCTGGAAGGCGAAGTCCGCCTCCAGCCGGGGGATGAAGAGCTTGCGCACCAGCAGGTAGAAGAG
>DRAO01000276.1 GCA_011041825.1 Chloroflexota bacterium | reverse complement strand
GGGAGAGGGGGCTGGGGGGTGAGGGCCGTTACCCGCCCCGTTAACCAGCTTCCTCCGACAAATTTGGGACACACCCGATGCACCTATCCAATGCCATATAACATAATCATAACCGGGCAACCTTAAAAACCTCTCCGCGAAAATCTGTGTGAATCTATGTCCTAAAAAGGTCAAAGTTCAAGGGAGTTGGAGGTGTCTATGTACCCACGTATGGCCGTCAGCGATTTCCTGGGCGATATGGTGGTCTACCGCAACCTCATCCCGATGGAGCCGGGGCTGCCCAGGCCCGTCTCCGAAGGGGAACGCGTCCCCCGCAAGGCAGAACCAGCTTATGCATCGGCGGTGGTCAAGCTGCTGCAAGAAGCCCAGCGACGCCGCACGTCCAAGCCCATCAAAGCTCTCATCTACATCGGCGACACTAGGATGAACGACGGCACGGCTATCCGCAACCTGCGCCAGTTCCTGCCCGTGCTGGGCTTCATCGGCTCCGAGAACCTGAGCGAACCGCCCCGCCTGGAGGAAGAGGACGGCATCTTCTACGCCAACCGCTGGGAGCTGGTGGCGGAGTTCCACCGCAAAATGCCGGAGAAGGGCTTCGCCCCCGGCGAGGAGCTGGCTGCCCTCATAGACCTGGACAAATGCGCCTTCGGCGGCAGAGGCCGCAACGACCGGGCCATTGACGCCGCACGGGTGGAAGGGGTCAAGCGCACGGTGGAAGAAGTCCTCGGCGGCGACTTCGACGAGCAGGCCTTCCGTGCCGTCTACGACGAACTGAACACCCCGCCTTACCACCCCTTCACCGCCGACAATCAGGATTACCTGGCCTACATCTGCCTGATGGTGGTGGGAGGAGTTTACCCCTGGGAAGAGCTGATGGCGAGCCTGCGGGTAGGGGCACGGCGGCACCGTGCCCCTACCTTCGACCAATTCATCGAGGCGTGCCACCGCCGTTTGGAAGAACGGGGCTCGTCCGTGCCTGAAGGCTTGCTGGCCGTGCACCGGGAAGTATACGCCAACTTCCGCCGGGGCGACCCCACTCCCTTCAAGAGCTTCCGCTACCGGGAGTACATCGCCACCGTGGAGCGGATGGACGCCTTGCCCGACGACACGCCTCTGGAGAAGCTGCTGGCCGAGGAAATCGTGCTCACCGGTGAGGTGGTGGACTTCACCCTGACGCTGAAGGAAGCGGGCGTGCTACTCCTGGGCATCTCCGACAAGCCCGACGAGGCTTCCATTCCCCAGCCGGAACAGGAAGCGAAGGGCTACAAGCCGGTGCACAGGGTGAGGATGAAAATGGTGAGGCTTTGACCTGGGGAGACAAAGGTGGTAAGATACTGGTGATGGATTGTCCAGCAATTCTATTCCCTCCTCCCGGATGCAACGATGGAGAGGAGATTGAAATTCCTCCAGTTGGCGATAATGCGCCCATTATGCATCACCGGTGCAGTAAAAGCAAACCACTCGCTTGAGAAAAGGGTTTCTTGGAGATGATGGGATTTTTCGTTCAACCGGGCTAACACTGGCCAAAGCCACCGTTGCCCGAAAAGCAGAGGAGGTGCAGCCTATGGATTTACAATGGAGCGCATTGGTGAATCCGGAATTTCTAGCGCCGCTGGTAGCGGGCCTGTTGCTGTGGTTCTTCTCCCCGCTGCTTCCCTCATCCTCCTGGCTGGCGGCTGCACGCCGACCGTTGCGTGTGGGCGGAGCCCTGCTAATTCTCTACGCCGTCGCCACCGGCCTCGTGAGCCTGTTCAACGTATCCGTCCTGCCCCCGAACACAGGGGCGCTGGTGTGGCGGTTGGTCCTCGTCCTGGCGGGGATATATTTCCTGTGGGAGATAATCAACTTCCTCCTCAACACAGCGCAGCGCCGACTCAAGCAGCGCTCTCCTGACCGGGAGTATCAAAACCGTGTGGATACCCTGCTGGAGCTGGGGTGGTGGATTTCACGCCTTTTGCTCATCGTAATCGGCGTCGCTATGATCCTCAGCGTGCTGGGCATTGACATCACCCCTTTGTTGACCGGACTGGGGCTTGCAGGGCTGGCGTTGAGCCTGGGCGCTCAGAAGCTCGTCCAGGACATCATCGCAGGCATCTTCATCCTGCTGGAGGACCAGTTTCACATAGGGGATTCCATCGCAGTGGGCGACATCGCCGGCAGTGTGGAAGGGTTCTCTCTGCGGGCGACCCGTGTGCGGGATTTAAGCGGGACGCTGCACATCATCCCCAACAGCGAAATCACCATCGTGAGCAACCGCACGGCCTCTTGGGCACGTGCCCTGGTGGACGTGGGTGTGAGCTACGACACCGACCTGGACCACGTAACCAAAGTGCTGGAGCAGGTGGCCGAGCAGCTCGTCGAAGAGGACTCGCAACAGGAGCTCTTCCTCGAACGGCCTATCGTGACGGGGCCGGAATCCTTTGATGATTCTGCCATCCTGTTCCGGATGCTGGCCCGGGTGCCGCCCGGCAAGCAGTGGGACGCCCAGCGCCTGATACGACGGCGCATCAAGGCAGCCTTCGACCGTGAGGGCATCGAAATCCCCTTCCCCCAGGTGGATGTGCATATGAGGAAGTAAACCACTTCTGCTCGGAACCCTGTGTTCCGAGTAGAAGTGAAACCCTGAAACTCCCTGGACCTTTGGCCTTTTTAGGATTAGGACGCAGATTCACGCAGATTTTCGCAGAAACGTTTAATTTTCTTATTCTAAGCCAACGGCTTTTGCCAAACACTCGTCTAAATCTCGTTGAAGACCTGGACCGACTTTCCCTAAACGTCTCAAGATTAAAGAGCGATGGAGAGTCAAATTTAGCCATCCTGAAAACCGAGGTACCTTTTAACCCGGTCTGGCTAAACTCCGGATGCGACGTATCTAGAAGATAATCAGTATCACGCAAAGGAGAGGGGATTACCGACGTTATAAAGGCCAAGATTATATCTTCTCTTACCGGATCAGGCGATACAATCACGGCAGGACGGACTTTCCGACCTGAAAGGTCAGTAAACGGGAAAGGGACAAGGACTACGTCTCCACGATGTAATACGGCCATCACACCGGCTCCCCATCTTCTAAGG
>DRAO01000332.1 GCA_011041825.1 Chloroflexota bacterium | reverse complement strand
CTCCGATGTTCCAGTCCTCCAAATCAGAAGAAGCTTCTCCTCAGGGCTAATTATACCACATTGCAGTCTTTTGTAAAAAATCACCTTAAAGGAGGGTGTTGGAAAACTCCGGGGTTAAACCTGCCCCCGGGAGCTAGAGGAAAAAGAGTAGTATTTTCTTGCACGGCGGCGAAGCCGCCGTGCAAGAAAATACCCTCAAAAGACGATTAGAATGGCACTTTTTCAATACCCTCTCTTGACACCTTTTTTATGCTGTGGTATTCTATGTGCTGTCATATCCTCACATCGGAGGTGGCTATGAGCTCCCCGTTTTTCCCTGAGTTGCATGATTTGGTCAAACTCGTTAATCCCCGAGGCTCATTTCCCACCGTTGATGGCAAACCCTTGGAGGTAGTTACAAATAACGGTCAGGTATTAGGCAATCTTGACCTCTCCAGGCTCGGCCTGAAGGTCCCCAAAACCTCCCCCACTTTCCAGGCTATCCTCTGCGCAGGTAACGGCGCCTCCCTTTGTGCAGATTCAAGCTTAAACCCGGAGCTCAGAAGATGCCTTTTCCTGCTGGAACTGGCACATCGCTTGGCTTCGGCCTTCCAGGTTCGGAACCTGCCAAAGGAGGGGCAACTGAATCGGGGCCTGTATAAGCTATGGCAACCTCAGTTTAACCTCTCAATGAGCCCCACTCCACCCATCCCGGACGCCTCCTCCCTGCGGGAAGCCCTCGAATTAGCCCTCTCCCCCGACAAGATTAAAACCTACTGGGAGCGTTTTTCCTCATATATGCAGGTCCGAAGCGATCAGGACTTCCAGCCCTTCAACATCGCCTCCTTGCTCTCTCACTCTCACCTGACGAGCCTGTTCTACAGGGCTCTGGATGAAAAAGTCGAAATGCTTGAAGACCCCTGGCGCCTTTCCCTGGAGGGAGTCGAGGCGACCTCCCCTGAGGAGGCAGAGGAAAAATGGTATGGACGCCTGGTGTGGGGGCAGGTGCTCTTCTACCAGCAGCCCCTCGTCCCTGAGGACCTGAAGGTGTTTGACTGGCTTAAGGATTGCCTCCGCTCCCTAGAGGAATCATTCCCCCACAATCTGATGACCTCCATCTCCAACAATTTCTGGATGTTCCTGCCGGGGTGGGACGAGGGGGAACTCAGGAAGGTGGCGGAGATTTTCCTCAAGCGAGGCTTCTACGTGAGACTCCGGTATCAGGAGATGCCTCTGGCCCAATTGGGCCAGTCTCACGCCATAGAATTCAGAATAAGGCTGCTAAAGGCAATGTCCGCTGAATTGGAACGCTTTAAGAACGACACGCTCCTTCAAAAAGCGCAACTGGAAGAGGACCTGGAGAGGGAGGAGAAGCTTCAAGCTGAATTAAAGGATGAAATCACCCGGTTAGAAGAGGAGCTCAGGCGGCTTACCAGCCCCAAAACCCGTTCGGCTACCCGCAGGAGGAAGCGGGAGGCGGAGAAGCGCCGGAACGCTGCCCTTGAACGCATAAACACTTTCCGCCGGGCCCTCCACGATGTGGAAGCCAAACTCTCCCAGATAGACAACGAAATGGCCTGGGTGATGGCTCAACTTCAGCGAGAGCAAGCCGAGAAAGGCAAAACACCGGTATGGCGCCAACTCATCATCCACATTCCCGAATTAACAGCAAAGCGCTCCTCTGGAACCTCGCTTTGCCAGGTATGCGGGGTGAGGCCCGTAACTGATGATGGAGCCCTCTGTTCGATATGCCAGGAAATAAGGGAGGGGGAGAGCAACTCCCGTATCCCAGCTCCCTGGCTCTCCAAGGGCTACCTGCTCTGGCTCTATTGCCTCTTTGAACCTCGTCTCTGGCAGCACGCCATCCTGACCCTGTTCAGCAACTATATGGATAAAAGCAACCCGGGGGTATGGGAAGCCAACCTGCGTTTCAAGGTTAAGACGACTCTGCGATGGCCTGTGCTTCTTAAGGACTTCATCAGCGATTACCAGGACTTCCTGCGAGACCTGGAACTGGAGATATGCAGGCTTGTGGGAGCAAGGAACCGCATCCGCCTTGCTGATGACCTGTGGGTGATACCCATAAACAAAGGGACCAAGGCTGCTGTGCTGATACGGAGTTATGTGGCTTTACTCGAGCAATACTTCCCGGCTTTCATTCCCCTGGCTGATATGCCCATTTTCCTGGGCATAAGCATAGCTCCCGCCTCGCAACCCTTCTCCGAGCAATGGCGTTATTTACGCCGCCCTCCCCACCCTATAAGCATCCGCTTACCAAACCAGGAGCGCTTGGAAGTAAGCGTAAGCATTATGAAGGAATTAATCCGCTACGGTGAAATCCTCATTGGGTACCGCCAGCGCCGGAGACCTTCCCTTGAGCAGGTGCGCATCGAGGAATTGATTGCCAGAAATGTGATAAAACGCCAGGATGTGAAATTATTCCAACAGTTGCTAGAGTGGGACGCAGGAAAACGAGGATAAGCAGGAAGAAAAAGCGTAAGCCGGTAAAGAAGAAGCTACCTCTGGGGGTCATCAAGTGGGTAATGGTGCTAACGCTAGGCGCCATTGCCCTCAGCCTCATAATCCTAGGGCTTATGCCTAAATCCTACGTGGCCATAATCCCAGGGCATTGGGGGAATGATTCAGGAGCCATCTGCCCCGATGGGCTTCAAGAGGTGGATGTTAACCTACGGGTGGCCGAGCTAGTGGCTGAATTGCTCAAAGACGAAGGTTACAGCGTGAAATTGCTCCGGGAACTTTCCTCAGACATCAAAGGCTACCGGGGGGACCTCCTCATCTCCATCCACAGCGATTCCTGCGTTACAGGGATGAGCGGCTTTAAGCTGGTGACCCAGGGAAGCGAACCGGAACGTACCCTTCTGGCTCAATGCCTGCGGGAGAAATACGCCCGGGTTACCGGCCTCCCCTTTCATCCCACCACCATCACACCCGATATGGAAGAATACTATGCCTTCCACGAAATAGACCCTTCCACCCCCGCAGCCATAATTGAGATAGGCTTTATGGGCGGGGATAGGGAACTCCTCACCCAGCACCCCGATGTGGTGGCGAAAGGGATTGTCGAAGGGGTGAAGTGCTTCTTTGAAGGCCG
>DRAO01000404.1 GCA_011041825.1 Chloroflexota bacterium | reverse complement strand
TTGGGCCGAGGCTGAGGATTACAAAGCCGAACTCATCAAAGCCCTGGAAGATTCCAAATTCGGCACCACCCCTTATACTCCCTAGCAGGTTTTCATCAAAGCCCTCTATGAGTACTTCAAGGACCGTTTAGGTGAAGAGCGCCCTGAAGTACATCTGGGCATAGAACTGGCTTCCTTCCAGCAAGAGGGTTTACGTGAGGCTATCCGTTTGCTGGAACGCCATCGAGGTGTCCTTATTGCCGATGCCGTCGGTCTGGGCAAGACCTACATTGGAATGGGCATCCTGGAGCATTACCTAATCGGTAAACGTCGCCGGGGCCACATCCCCCGGGGCCTTGTCATCTGCCCAGCACAACTGCGGGATTTGCTCTGGCAACCCAAATTGAGCGAATATAACATCACCTCTACCGTCCTCTCTATGGAGGAACTGGGCAGGAGCAATTTTAACTGGCGGGCTTACAACAATTTTGACATCGTGCTGGTGGATGAATCCCACAACTTTCGCAATCCCGGCACCCAGCGCTATCGCAATCTGATGAATCTCTTGGCCACGGGCAAGCGGGACAAGCGCCTAGTGCTGATGACAGCTACCCCTATCAACAACACCATCTGGGACCTTTACCACCAAATCAGCCTTATCACCCGTGGTGAAGATGGTTACTATCGAGACTACGGCATCCGCAACCTTCAAGCTTTCTTCCGGGCAGTAGAACGGGGAGAGGCGGAACTTTTTGACCTTCTGGAAGAGGTAGCCGTGCGCCGTTCTCGCTACGACATCCGCCGTCGTCAAGAAGCTGGAGAACGCATTATTCTCCCCGGCAAAGGAGAAATCCGCTTCCCTGAACGTCAGCTAGAAGCCATCCACTATGACCTTACCCGTACTTATGACGGCTTTTACGCCGAGGTTGCCACCGCCATCGAGGCTTTAACTTTGGTTCCTTATAACATCGAGCAATTCCGCAAGGAGAAAGACAGAGAGGCTGAACTCGTTATTGAACGTAACAACGCCCTTATTGGCATCCTTAAGACGGTTTTCCTCAAGCGGTTGGAGAGTAGCCTTGCCGCCTTCGAAGCCAGCGTCACCCGGGCTGCCGAATTTCAACGCCGTTTCTTTGATATTTTGGTTAAGGAAGGACGCCTGCTGGATTCACCTCACTACCGCAAAATCCTGGCTATGGAGGAAGAGGGAGAAACTGCTGACGTGGAAGCCATCATTGCCGACTTGCCGGAGGTCTCTATCGCTGATTACGACATCAGTGCCATACGGGACGCCCTAGAGAACGACCTGCGGCTGTTCGAGGGGATACTGCGGCGGCTGGAGAAGATACGAGGGGCAGAGGAGGCTCAACGGGATGGGAAACTTGTTGCTGTGAAGAAACGCTTAGCCGAACTCCTTGCAGCCGGGCACAAAGTGCTACTTTTCACCTATTATCAGGATACCGCTAATTACCTCTATAATCAATTGCAGGCTGATGCAGAGTGGCAGAGACTGGCCGGGAATCCTCAGATCGGCCTTATAACTGGTGATACTGCCCCGGCGACCAGGGCTCAATTAGTGCGCCGTTTTGCTCCCAAGGCTAATGCTCCTGAGTTGGAAACCGCAGAACCCCGGCCTTTGGATGGGCCAGAGTTGAATTTGCTTATCTCTACAGACGTGCTCAGCGAGGGCCAGAACCTTCAGGACGCCGACGTGCTGGTGAATTACGACTTGCATTGGAATCCGGTACGGCTGATACAGCGGGCAGGCAGGATTGACCGATTAGGCTCACCTTTCGGAAAACTCCTTATCATCAATTGTTTCCCTGAGGAAGGTCTGGAGGAACTTCTAAGGCTGGTAGAACGATTACAGAGACGTATCAGGGACATTGACCGCACGGTGGGGCTGGATGCCAGCGTGTTGGGAGAAGTGATTACCCCTCGGTCGCTGGATGAACTGCGGCGATTAAAGGCCGGAGATCGCACTGTGTTGGATGAATTGGAACGGGAAGCGGAGTTAATCTCCGCCGATGAGATGAAGTTGCCTTTGGTGCTGGCGCTACAGCAATGGGGTGAGGAGAAAGTGCGGGACATACCTTTGGGTATCCACAGCGGCAAGCTGGGGCCAGTGCGGGGTATATTCCTTGCATTCCGGGCTCGGGATCGCCACTTCTGGCGCTTTTACCCTGCCGACGGCGGAGAGGTTATTACTGACAAGCGCCAGATATTCCGCTGGATTCAGGCTGAGCCTGATGAACCTCGAGTGGCTCCTGATATGGCAAAGCTTAACATCTTCGAGTTGCTGGAACGGGCCACCGATGAAATCTTCCAAGAACTTCGTGCCCTTTCGGTGAGACGGCGCATTAGGGAGAAAATGTACTCTCTCAACCAACGCTTCTACAATGCCTTGGCACAGCGGAGCCTTTTTAAGAGGGACACCGAGCCTTTAGAGCAAGAGATCTGGGAACGAGTGCGGCGGGTCTTGGAAGAAGTGTCCTTACGCCCCTTCCGACGTGATGAGAAGTTGAAGAAGCTTCTGGCCGGTTTTGAAGCTACCGGCGATAGGAGAGCCTTGCTGGAAGGATTAGACGCCTGGTTGGTAGAACACGACCTGTATAGAGACATTACTCCACCATCAAAGTTAGAGCAGATCAAGCGTGAAGATCTACAATTAGTTTGCTGGGAAGCTTTATTATAAAAAGCCACTTTACTCTAGCCTTTCTTCCTGTAATCCGACACAAAGCAGCCTATAACTACACCCTCGGAAAGCCTTGAGGCCAGCCGAGGTGGAAAATCCTCAAGCCTGTGGTTGGTAGTTACCACCGTAGGCAATTCCATCCGCCAGCGATAGTCCACCAGCAAGAAAAGCTTCTCCTCTACCCAAGGGGTATCTGCCTGAGCCCCCAGGTCATCCAATATTAGCATCGGGGTTTTCTTTACCGCATCAAACCTTTCCCTGTACCTGCTGCCCTCCAAATTGAAAGCATCCCGGAGCCAATCCAGAAACTCCGGCACTACCACGAAGAGCACTGCTTGGCCTCGCCCCAACAGGTGATTGGCGATAGCAGCCGCCAGATGGGTCTTTCCAGTGCCGTTGTCACCGTAGAGCACCAGAAAACC
>DRAO01000153.1 GCA_011041825.1 Chloroflexota bacterium | reverse complement strand
GCTGTGTGTGAGGGAGTTGATCAGGGGATGCGGGACTTCCCCATTAAGGTCAAACATATCGGCATCCTCTCACGCACCTATGGGCCGGAGATGTGCTGGAAGGAACTGGAGGCCATCCTCCAGGGTCGGGACGATAGGGTGGTGGCCGTTGACCTGGCCGGGGATGAGGCCAACTTCCCCGGCAAACTCTTCGTGGAGCACTTCAGGAAAGCGAAGGAGGCGGGCCTGCACGTAACCATACACGCTGGAGAGGCCGCTGGGCCGGAAAGCATCCGCCAGGCCCTGCTGGAACTGGGGGCTGAGCGCATCGGCCACGCCACAGCAGCCCCTCAAGACCCTGCCATTATGGACCTCCTGGCCGAGCGAGGCATTGGCGTAGAGGTATGCCTTACGAGCAACGTTCAAACGAGCGTGGTTCCTTCTTACAAGGAACACCCCTTGCCCATATTTTTAGAACGGGGCATCTTGGCAACCCTTAACACCGATGACCCCGGCATAAGCGGTATTGACATAGAATATGAGTATCGGATGGCCCGGGAGGAAATAGGGCTCAACGACAACCACCTAAGGAAGCTTCAGGAAAACTCCCTGAAGGTGGCCTTTTTGACCGAGAAGGAGCGTGAGGAGCTGCTGAAGAAAGCAGAAACGTCCTCAAATGGCTCTACTTGATTGCATAACGGCCCATCAAGCTCCCCTTAGCTATGATATGCCCCTCCATTGCCTTTAGAACCTGCTCTTTGGTGGCTCCCGAAGGGAGGTCCAAGGATATATCCAGGGCGTAAAGCTTGAAGAAATAGCGGTGGGCTGGCCCAGGTGGAGGACAGGGGCCTCCATAGCCTATCCGCCCAAAATCGTTCTTCCCCTGAATGGAGCCATCTTCTAAAGCAGGCTTGGGAGGTACACCTTCGGGTAGGCCTGTAGCGCTAGGTGGGATGTTGAATATAACCCAATGGACGAAGGTGCCCCTCGGGGCATCCGGGTCATCGCATATCAGAACCAAGCTCTTGGCCTCTCCTGGTACCCCTGTCCACCTCAGCGGTGGTGATACGTTCTCCCCTTTGCAAGTATAACGGCTGGGAATAGTTCCCTCCGCCTCAAAGGCGCTGCTGGTTATCTCCAAAACGGCCCCTTCAGAGGGGAGCTCTACAGGGGTTGAGGTGGCTTTGGGGGCACAGGAGGCCACAATCAATATGCCGAGAAAAGCTAACTTCCAAACCCAATCTCTCATCTCCCCCTCCCAACTAAAGTTGCGGAGCTATCCTTCCACCTAATTAACATAAGAGAGCCTTTTTGTCAAATCCCTCGTTACCATCCTGCTATCACCCCTCCAAATCAGCGTATCTTTTTGCCTGTATTTACGTCTTAAATAGTGGACAAGAGGAGGAGGGTACACCCTATGTCTGATGAGGAGCTGTTGCTTAAGCGAGCGAGCCGAAATGACCCAGCAGCGCTGGCCCAAATATACGACACCTATGCAGCGAAAATTTACAATTACATCTACCACCGTACCGGAGACCATAATGTGGCTGAGGATTTAACCGCCGATGTCTTCCTGCGGATGCTGGAAGCAATCCGCAAGGGCCATCCGCCACGGGTTTCCATTTCGGCCTGGCTCTATCGCATCGCTCATAATCTCGTTGTGGATTATTTCCGTCAGAGGCCGGGGGAGACAACGATTCCCCTGGATGAAAGGCTGGTGGCCGCCGATGTTAATGTTGCCGTGGAAAAAAGGCTCGCTCGGCAACAGCTCCTGGCGGCCATCAGCCGCCTTACCCCTGACCAGCAACAGGTCATCGTGCTTAAATTTATGGAAGGGCTTAGCAATGCTGAGGTGGCTCAAATCCTCGGCAAAACCGAAGGAGCTGTTAAGGCACTCCAACACAGAGCACTGAATTCCTTGCGTCAAATCCTTAGGGGAAAATGAACCAGGGAGAAGCCGAGATGTCCGGGAAAGATTTTGCAGCTATCCTTGACCAAGCCTTAAATTGCCTGAGAGAAGGCAAAGATATGGATACCTGCCTCAGCCATTATCCTGAGGAAGCGGAACAACTACGCCCCCTCCTCGAAATAGCCATCCGCCTGAAAGAAGCAGGGGACACTGGAGCCCCTCCTCGTGAACGGCTCCTTGCCGCCCGAGAACGCTTTCTCCGGAAGGCTTTGGAAAGCAAGCGGGTTGCTCGAGCTAAACCCCGCTTTCGCTGGAGCTTTAGCCTGCCAGTGCCTGCCCCGGGATTGGCAATGGCGCTAGCTACCCTGTTACTTATGGTGCTCATAGCGGGCGCAGGGCTCGTATGGGCAGCTTCCCAAAGCCTGCCCGATAGCCCTCTCTACGCCGTGAAACTAACGGCTGAGAACTTTAAGCTCTCGCTGACATTTGACCCCGCTGATAGGACGCACATCAGAATCGCCCTTTTGGAGAAGCGATTTGAAGAGATTTACAAATTGAGCACCAGGGAGCAACCCGATAAGAAGACAATAGATAAGGCTACCAAAGTGCTTGAGAACCAGCTTCGGGAAGTTTTCGGGGAAATGGCCAAGATTAGCGCCACTTCACCCGAATTACCTGATTTGCTGGAGGAGATGAGCATCCAGATGGAGAAGGGGGAATCCAAGCTTGCTGAGGCAAAAAGCAAAGCCGCCCCTCAGGCTAAGCCAGCTATAGATAGGGCTTTGGCTCTGGTCAAGTGGGGGCATACAATGGCCCTCACTGCCATTGAAGACCCTTCCATATTGTCAGAAATAACCACCCGACCTATATTCCTGTCGCCGGTAACGCCTTCGCCTGCCTTTGAATTCACGCCATCTCCCACCCCATCACTCCATCATACCCTTACACCTTCACCTGCTTGCACCATATCCCGACCCACGGTAACTCCTCATCTGACCAGCACACCTTATCATCCCACGGCTACGTTCACACCTCGTCCAACCTGCACGCTGCCCCCTTCCATCATCACGCCTACTTCAACTCCTACACCCCATCACCTTCCCACCTCCACTCCTACACCTCACCCTCACGCATCTCCTACCCCGCACCATCCTACTCCAACATCTACCCCTCAATATCCTACCCCGACCCCAACTTACACCCCGCATCCTGTCGGTGCCACTCCTACTC